>CALEMG010000440.1 GCA_937910835.1 uncultured Alphaproteobacteria bacterium
CCGAGGCGGGAACACGCACATCTCCACTCGTTCAGGGGATCCTCAACCGTTCCTTCCTCGGTGTTGTCTCCGGCTCCCCGACGCAACAGATCGCCCACTATATCGAACATACACTGCTTGAGCGGGCGGATTTCCTGTTTGACCTGCATTCCGGCGGCAGCTCGCTTCTTTACGAACCGACATTACTGATTTCCCTGAATGATGATGATCCGCATCTCGCCCTTAAGAAGAAGATTATTAAGGACTTCGGATTGCGGCTATTGCTGCTGACGGAGAAGAATGAATATGGAGGATTTTCCTCGGCTGCGGCCATTCGCAAGGACGTATGCTGCGTCCTCACGGAGCTGGGCGGCAGCGGAGCCCTCACAAAGGGGCTTGTAAAGCTTGCGGGGGACGGACTGCTCCGGTCGCTTCATCATATCGGCGTTATTACCCAGAGCCCTGCACCGATTGACGTTGCGCAACGAACCTTCGCCGAGGAAGGCAGCCTGTTTGCGAGTGAACCTGGCGTTTATGAGCCGCTCGCTGATCCCGGGGAAGATATACGAAAAGGTCAGCCCGCCGCTCTGATCCACCAGACTGAAACCCCAGGGCGAGCACCAATTGAGCTTTTCTTTGAGAACGATGGCGTTATTCTCGCCAAGCGGCAAGGCGCGCGGGTGATGCGCGGCGATTGCCTGTTCCATATCGGACAAGGCGAAGAGAAAAGCTGAGTAACCGGGATTAAGACGGCATCGGAAAGCTGACCATGCATGACGTTCTCCTTGCCATCGCCATCAGCTTTATGGCCTTTATCTCGACCAGCATCGATAATCTCTTCCTGCTCGTCACCTTGTCGCTCCATCCAAAATACGGGGTCGCCAAGGTCCGGCAGGGATATCTTCTGGCGGTACTGGCGATGATCGGCTTCTGCCTGCTGTTCGCCCAAGGCATCCAGCAACTTCCCACTGACTTAATACCCTACATCGGGTTTGTACCGCTCAGCATCGGTCTTTATGAGCTTTGGCAGCTTTTGCGGCGGAAGAAATCCACAGCACTCGTCTCCTCCGAATTCACGCCCAAGGAAGGCGGCAGCTTTCTTACCATTACGCTGATCATGATCACCCATAGCTGGGATTCTATCGCGGTGCTGGCCCCGCTCCTATCTGATACCCGCCCCGGCCTGATCGGCTGGATGGTCGCGAGCATCCTCGCCGCCGCCGCGATCCTCACCTTCGGGGCGCAAAAGGCGGTGGGCCATTCGAAGGTACGATCTCTGCTGAAACGCTACGCACCAAAGATCCTGCCCTTCCTGCTGATCGGCGTAGGCCTCTATATCCTGACCAACACCCCGACGGACATTACTTAAAAAGCGTCCTGAGGGCTTTATCCCGTCACGAGATGCCGCTATTGTGATGACTTAACCTTCGGTTGATTTAAGGATCGGTCTGTTGAAACTATTTATGCGCCTTACGGCTCTCGTCTTAATTGCCTTCGTTGTAAATGCCTGCGAACAGCGGGTACAACCGTTTTACAATCCAACGAATGTTCCTATACCGGAGAATTTGTCTTTGTCATCACTTGAAGAAATTAGCGAGGCCATAAAACAGGCAGGTGTCAGCCAAAAATGGAGCATGAAGGACATCGGCCCAGGCCAAATCGAAGGCACCTATCGAATTCGAACTCATAAGGCCGTTGTTCGAATTGACTATTCAGCAATCAACTATTCCATCACCTATGTCTCCAGCACCAACCTGCTGGACGACGGGATCGGCATCCACCGCAATTATAATAGTTGGATCCGTAATCTGGAAACGGCAATCAATGCGAGACTGAGGTCTTTGGCAGGTTCCGGGAATAGCAGAGCGATCACAACGGACGACAAGGCGATGCTGGAGGCCTGGAAACGGGCAGAGAAGAGCGGCGACCCTCTAATTTTGCAGGATTTCATGGATGAATATGGCGATGGCCCGTTCGCCGACCTCGCGCAAAAACGTCTTAACGAACTGGCACATATCAGAGCCGGTGGTGTTAAAAAATTCGATCCGACGGGTCTTTGGCACATCGCTGTCTCCTATAAAGGGGGAAATGGCAATTCAAGCTGGTGCGGCAGCGGTCGAACCTGGAACTTCACGCTTGATCTGACGCGGGGGAAAATCAGCAGGACTGTTTATGACTCCCGATACGGGCTCCATGTCACAGGCGAAAATTCGGAAGACTATGTCTATCTACATTTCGATTATCCGACGGGTGGCAGCCAGTGGGAATGGACCGAAAGATTTAAACTCGATCGTAACGAAAAAAGGCTGTCGCTTAGCGCAGAAGGCGGCGCGCCTTCAGGCTGCACGGGCACTCTCGGCGTTTATATGAAGAAGGTTGATACAGTCGGCTCTGTTTCCAGCACTCCTGCACAAAATGGCAGGTTTGATCCGACCGGGCTTTGGCGGGTATATGCCACCTATAATTCCTCAAGCGGGACTTCGGCCTCCTGTATTCAAATTGTAAAATGGAATTTTACTCTGGATTTTCATCGGGGGAAAATCTCCAGAGCCGCCTATAGCGGACGGACTGCTCTTTATTTAAATGGCGAAAACAGTCCTGACTTTATTGATTTACAAGTGAATGTACCTGATGGCGGAACCCTATGGAAATGGACAGAGCGGTTTACTCTCGATGGACCGGATAAATTTTTCCGGGCCGAATCACCCAGCGGCGGCGGGAATTACGGCCAATGCCATGGTGTTATCGGCATGCGCATGACAAAAATCGAGTAACCTGAGCCGGAGCGACCGAACCATGACACATCAAGCAGAGTCTTTTCTATTGAGCCTCTAATTTTTCGAGCGTTTCACGAGTATAACTAAAATATATCTGGAGGGCTTTATCATTTTGCGGGAATTCGATATTGTAACGGTCTAACTCATAGTTGTTTCGGAAATAATCTGTTGAAATTATATCTTCGCCTTTTGGCTTATATCTTTATCTGCTTCATGATTAGCAGCTGTCAGGAACGGATACAGCCTATTTACAACCCATCGAATGTATTAATTCCGCAAAGCCTGACCCTGACGTCGCTTGAGGAAATTGGAATCACTATCAAGCAGGCAGGCGCCAGCCAGAATTGGAAAATGACGGATGCCGGCCCTGGAAAAATTGGCGGTGTTCTTAGTATTCGCGCTCACCAAGCCACAGTCCGAATAGATTATTCCTTAATAAATTACTCCATTACATATGTTTCCAGTATTAATTTAAAAGATGTCGGATATGGCATTCATAAGAACTACAATAGCTGGATCCGCGATCTTGAATCTGCAATCAATGTGTACTTACTGAAGCGAGCATTAGTCGTAAAGAATGAATCACTAAATTCTGACGATATAGCTATGCTGGAGGCTTGGAAGCAAGCGGAGACAAGTGATAATCCTCTGGTGTTACAGAAATTTATAGATACGTATGGTAACAGCCCTTTCGCTGCACTTGCCCAAGATCGATTAAACCTTCTCGCACAGCAGCGCGTATCAGGAGTAAAGAGATTCGATCCGACTGGTAACTGGCAAGTAACGGTCAGATACCAACGGGGGACCGATAATATTAGTTGGTGCCCGAAAAGCGGCCGATGGAATTTTATTCTCAATTTCAGGCGAGGAAAATTTTCCGAGACGCACTGGGATAGTTCAGTCCCGCTCTATCTGGATGGCCAGAATTATGATGATTTTGTTTACCTAAAACTGAATGGTCCCCGCGGCTCAGGTGAGTTTGAATGGACAGAGAGATTCAACTTGGACAGCGATGAAGAGTGGTTTGAAGCAAAGGCGGAAGGTGGCTGTCCAGGCACAATGAAGCTCTATATGAAAAAGCAGTAAATTCAGCAAAAGCGAAATGGATAATTTTTAGCGTCCTAAGCCTCAAACGTTTCGAACATTTCGCGGATATCGTTGCCGACGGGTTCGGTTTTATGGGTGGTCTGGTTCGTATTCACCCAGACAATCTCCCCCGTGCAATAGCGAGTC
>CALEMG010000441.1 GCA_937910835.1 uncultured Alphaproteobacteria bacterium
GGGCGGCATTTACCATCTCATCTCCAACCAGCGCATCTCCGCGTCCGGGCACGATGGATTTGGGGTTGAAGGCGGCAATGGCATCCAGCGTGTTGCCCCAGTCATTGAAGTGACCGTCACCGCAATAACAGGCGGAATGATACTCGACGACATCGCCGGAGAAGATTACGCCTGAATCCGGCACATGGACAACCGTATCACCCGCGGTATGGGCACGACCCAGATGCATCAGATCAACGCGCCGTTTGCCGAGATAGACGGTCATCTTTTTGGAGAATGTCATAGTCGGCCAGGTCAGGCCCGGAATGCTCTCATATCCTTCGAACAGGCGGGGGAAGCGTTCAAACTCGCTGTCCCAGTCCTCCTGCCCGCGTTCGGCGACCATCGCGCGGCATTTGTCGGAAGCAATGATTTCCTCCGCTTGGTAGGCCGACGCACCGAGAACCCGCACCGCGTGGTAATGGGAAAGAACCACATATTTGACTGGTTTGACGGAGACGGAACGGATGCGTTACAGCACCAAATAGGCCATGCGCGGAGTCGCCTGCGTATGGATCACCCTCCGCGGTGAAGGCCCAGAGGTCGGGGCCGATTTCCGTAAAGGAAATGGTTTTTTCTTCCATGTCGCCTTGGGAGGCAAATACTTTACTCATGTTATCTTCCCTATGTGATTTACGCGCCGGGCGCGGTGTATTTTTCAACTTTCTGGTCAATCGCGCCAAAGATGGAGGCGCCGTTTGTATCTTTCATCTCAATCCGCACAGTATCGCCGAATTTCATGAAGGGGGTGACGGGCTTGCCGCCGTTGATTGTCTCAATGGTGCGGACTTCGGCGATACAGGAAAAGCCCACGCCCCCTTCGGATATGGCCTTGCCGGGTCCGTCGCCAAGCTTGTTGGAAACGGTGCCCGAACCAATGATCGTGCCCGCAGAGAGGGGGCGGGTCTTCGCTGCATGGGATATCAGTTGGGCGAAATCGAAGGTCATGTCGATGCCTGCGTTGGCTTTGCCGAACGGTGCGCCGTTATATTCCACCAGCAGCGGCAGATGCAGTTTCGCCCCATCCCAAACCTCACCAAGTTCATCAGGCGTCACCGCAACGGGAGCAAAGGCGCTCGATGGTTTGGAATGGAAAAAGCCGAACCCCTTGCCAAGTTCCGCCGGGATCAAGCCACGCAAGGACACATCATTCGCGATCATGATGAGGCGAATGGCGCCCCGAGCCTGATCGATACTCGTACCCATCGGCACATCATCGACAATCACTGCGATTTCACCCTCCATATCGATACCATAGGCTTCATTCGCCATCCGGATCGGGTCATGGGGCGCGAGGAAGCTGTCCGATCCGCCCTGATACATCAACGGATCGGTCCAGAAGGAGGGGGGCATTTCCGCGCCGCGCGCCTTTCGCACCAACTCCACATGGTTGACATAGGCCGAGCCATCCGCCCATTGATAGGCGCGGGGCAGCGGTGAATGGGTGTTGCTTTCCTCAAATTTTTCGCCAAACGAGGCATCGCTTTCCAGCTTGTCCGCGACTTCCTGAAGTTTCGGAGCGGCATTCGCCCAGTCATCGAGCGCGCCCTGCAAATGGGCCGCAATGTCCGGCACGGCAACACAGCGAGAGAGGTCCTTCGTGACCAGGATCAGCCTGCCATCCCGGCTGCTGTCCTTTAATGTCGCAAGCTTCATTTCTTTCCCTCAATGGTTCCGTCAAATTTCTTCTCAAGGCCGCCCCAGCAATCAATATAGTCCTTTTGCAGGCTGTCATGGCGGGCGGCAAATTCGGTGACGAGTTGTGGCAGGCGCGTCTCAAACATAAAGGCCATTGTGTCATCAAGTTTTTGCGGCGCAAGGGTGGCGTTACTGGCCTTTTCAAAGCCGAATGTATCGGGCCCGTGCGGCATCATCATGTTATGCAGGCTGATCCCGCCAGGCACGAAACCTTCCTCTTTCGCGTCATACTGGCCCTGAATAAGCCCCATGAACTCGCTCATGATATTGCGGTGATACCAGGGCGGGCGGAATGTATCCTCCGCCACGAGCCAGCGTGGTGGAAAAATGGCAAAATCAATATTGGCGGTCCCGGGCTCTCCCGTTGGCGCGGTCAGGACCGTGAAGATCGACGGATCCGGGTGATCGAAGGAGATTGATCCGATGGTGTTGTAATGACGAAGGTCATATTTATACGGCGCGTAATTCCCGTGCCATGCCACCACGTCGAGCGGGGAATGCGCAATGTCCGTCGTATAGAATTTCCCGCCCCATTTCGTCTCCACCCGGCAGGAACTTTCTTTCTCCTCATAGGCGGCAGTCGGGTATTTGAAATCGCGTAGATTGGCGAGGCCGTTCGCTCCGATCGGGCCCCGCTCGGGCAGTGTGAAGCGCGGGCCGTAATTCTCACAGATATAGCCCCGGGCCCTCCCGTCCATCAGTTCCACCCGGAACATCATGCCTCGCGGCAGGACACAGATTTCTAGGGGTTCCACCTCCAGAATACCAAGTTCGGTGATGATCCGGAGACGCCCCATTTCCGGCACCAGCAGCATTTCTCCATCTGCATTGAAGAAATAATCATCAATCATGTCCGCATTGGCCACATAGACATGAGCCGCCATGCCGGCCTGGGAAAGAACACTGCCCGCCGTCGTGATGGTGCGAATACCCGTAGGAAAGGCAGTGGGTTCATCA
>CALEMG010000442.1 GCA_937910835.1 uncultured Alphaproteobacteria bacterium
GCTGATGAGGAAACACAGGCGGTCATTTACGCACTATTGGAAGAAGTTCGCCGCTTGACTTGATCATTTTGCAAGCTTAGTTACAAACAGACAGATGGCTGGATGATCGCCGCTCCCCGAAAGGGGAGGGGAGGAAAGTCCGGGCTCCACGGAAATACGATGCCGGTTAATGGCCGGCGGGGGCGACCCCAGGGAAAGTGCCACAGAAAGTAACCCGCCCGGGTTCCGGGTAAGGGTGAAAGGGTGCGGTAAGAGCGCACCGCGCCTCTGGCAACAGCGGCGGCATGGTAAACCCCATCGGGAGCAAAACCAAATAGGGATGGTCTGCGCAAGGGCGACCTGTGCGCGAGCTGGTTTTTCGGGCTACCATCCGGGTTGGTTGCTTGAGGTGTTTGGTAACAGGCATCCTAGATGAATGATCATCCCCTGATTTCAGGGACAGAACCCGGCTTATAGGCCATCTGCCTTATTTTCTGCCGTGATCAGCGGTATAATGATTTTTGGTTAGGGCGTTTTTTCGCGGTAGGAAATAAAATGGGGTTCTTGCGGGCAACAGGTATCGGGGCGGCGGCGGCGTTTCTTCCGGTTTTTGCTACACCTGTTTATGCCGCTGCGACGGAGATGCCTTCCCTCGTCTATGACATTGGCATTAGTCTTTTTATCGCCAGTATCCTTGCGATTATCTTCGTCCGGATCAGGATTCCCAGCATTGCCGCCTTTCTCGTTTGCGGCATCCTGATCGGGCCGGTCGGGATAAAACTTATTACCCAGCCTGACAATATCGACACGATTTCAGAGCTTGGCTTCATTCTGCTTCTGTTTATGATTGGGATGGAGATTGACCTTCGGCGGATGCTACGCAGCGGCAAGATGATCATCGTTTCAGGTCTGCTGCAATACCCATTGACCGTTTTGTTCGGCATTCTGATGGCTAAGGCGTTGGCATGGATCGGACTATCAACGGTCGGCAGCAATTATGATGCATTGTATTTTGGCCTGTTTATTGCCGGTTCCTCAACGCTTTTGGTCATCAAGCTTTTCCAGGAGAAATATGAACTGGATACAGAGCCCGGGCGTATTGCGCTTGGCCTTCTAGTGTTTCAGGATTTCTGGGCAATTATCGTGATTATTCTCCAGCCTTCCTTCGCGGCGCCGGAAATCATGCCGGTACTCTATACCATCCTCGGGATTGCACTTCTGGCTATCGTCTCCTATTCCCTTGCCAAGAGTTTGGTGCCGCTGGTGTTCCGTTGGCTCTCCAAGGAGCCACAGATGATGCTGGTCGGTGCGCTTGGCTGGTGCTTTGCCATTGTTTTCATCGGCTATGGTTTCGAATATGTCGGTGATTTTGTTTTCGGTGAAGGCTCACATATGTCCGTGGCCACCGGAATGAGTGCATTGATTGCTGGCTTGACCATCGCAACGCTTCCCTACAGTCGGGAAATCGTTGCCAAGGTCGGGATTGTCCGCGATTTCTTCATTACTCTGTTCTTTGTGGGCCTCGGGATGAGCGTGCCACCTATAGAAGGGATGGGCGTTATCCTGATCGCGGTCGCGCTTGCCTTCTTCGCTCTGTTGAGCCGTCAGCTTATTTTCTTTCCGCTACTGTACTTCACTGGCGGGGACCAACGGCATGCGGAAGTTGCTTCCATCCGGCTTGCTCAGATTTCGGAATTTGGCCTAGTTATCTCTTATCTTGGAACCCAGTACGGCCATATCTCCGGGGAGTTCGCGAGTGCGATCATCTTCGCCTTTATCATTACGGCGCTGCTGACTCCGATGCTTTACAAGCATGCCTATAATATCCACCGCTGGATGGCACCGTTTCTTCAGGCTATGAGATTTCGGGAACCCGATGAGGGAGCCCTTGATGCGGAGCAGGAATATGATCTGGTCCTCCTCGGTTTCCACCGCGTCGCCTCATCACTGCTGCATGATATTGCCAAGAACAAGCCGGAACTGTTGCCGCGTATCCTTGTGATTGATTTCAACGTCCAACTTCATCCCGCGATCCGCAAGCTGGGCGCGGCAGTCCGCTATGGCGATTTGTCGAATGACGAAATTCTTCTTCACGCTGGTGTGGGGAAAGCGAAAGTTGTGGTTGCCACCATTCCCGACGACATCCTGCGGGGCACCAACAACAAGGAGCTGGTGAAGGTCGTTCGGCGAATAAATGAAAAAGCTATTGTGATTGCAAACGCGGAGGAACTCGCTTCCGCGCAGGAGGTTTATGCCTGCGGCGCCGATTATGTCTATATGGGGCGGATCAATACAGCGCGCGCGTTGGAAGACATCATCACCCGGACTATGGAAGGGGCGTTGGAGGATTTCCGTCGAGATGAAGAAGAGTTGCATGGGCGGCACCACGAAAGGGTCGAAATCCTTAAATAAGGGCCAGTTTTTGGCTCAAAGGTTGCCGCAAATCCGGCTTATATCAGCAAATTACGAATCACTTTTTTCTGATTCCTGAAATCAGGCAATATTTCTCTCGGATGGTAAATTTTTATTCCTCAACTTTGGCGTGAGGACGACGCTCTTTCTCCTTGTTGATGCCTGTTCAAGTGGCTTCATCACGACTTGACGCCGGCGAATAAAATAGAACAAAAATAGAACATACATAAAATTCCTCATTACTTTCAATAAATCGATAAGAAGAATTTATTGTCGAGTTACGTCCTAATAACGGTCGAAATTTTACTTAAATTCATCTGAATTTTCTCTTGTAACCCCCAGTATTTGGGGGTGTTTTCCATTGACTTCCAGAAAATCCCATGATATCCCGAATTTATCCGTTTTATCCCAGAAGTTCTCGTTTTTACCGGTCTGCGCCGGAAGTTCATAAGAAATTATCTGGGTTTTTGGGGAATGGAAAAGTAGGGGGATTTTTGGCTGTATGGCCCTGTTTCTGTCCACATATGTCAACAAAGTCGACAAGAAGGGGCGCGTATCCGTTCCGGCGCGTTTCCGCGCGGTTCTTGCGACCAAGGGCTTCGACAGCGTTGTTTTGCTGCCGACGATCAATGGTGACGCCATTGATGCTTGTGGCATGGATGTGATGGAAGGCTTGCTTGAAAAGATTGGCGGCTTTGATCCTTTATCAGAAGATCGGGAAAGCTTTGCTGATGCGTTAATGAGTGACGCTATTGAACTTCCCGTAGATGGCGACGGCCGCATCTTGGTGCCTCTGGATATGCTTAAGGGCGCCGGTATAGACGGACAATGCGCCTTTGTTGGGCGGGGGGACAGTTTTCAGATCTGGCAGCCGGAGGCCTTTGAAGTGCGTAAGAAGCAGGCGCGCGCCCGCGCGGCGCAGAAGCGTGCCGCCAGTTCGGAAAATAATGGTGGTGCCGATGTCTAGGCAAGATGCTCCGCATATTTCTGTTCTACTCCGCGAGGTCCTGGAAATACTCAGCCCTAAAGACGGCGGTATCTATGTAGATGGAACCTTCGGGGCCGGGGGGTATTCCCGTGCCATTCTAGAGGCGGCGGATTGTCATGTATATGGCATTGATCGTGATCCGTTGGCGATTGCGATGGGGCGCGAGATGGCGGCCGAATTCCATGGCCGCCTGATCATGGTTGAGGGGTGCTTTGCGGATATGGAAGAGCGACTCTCTAGTCATGGTGTCAATGCGGTCGACGGGATCGCGCTCGATATCGGCGTTTCCTCCATGCAGATCGACGAAGCAGAGCGCGGCTTTTCCTTCATGAGGGAAGGGCCGCTTGATATGCGCATGTCCGGGAAAGGCCGGACCGCGGCAGAAGTTGTTAATGAAGAATCTGAAGCGGAGCTCGCCAGGATTATTTTTGTGTATGGCGAGGAGCGAAGATCACGTGCAATTGCACGTGCAGTAGCCGAAAGGCGCGAGTTAGCGCCTTTCAAGAGTACAGTTGAGTTAGCGGAAGTGGTGGCATCGGTTGTTCGTCCAACAGGAAAGGGCATTCATCCGGCGACGCGTACCTTCCAAGCGTTGCGTATAGTAGTAAATGATGAACTTGGGCAGCTGGTCAAAGGCTTGGCCGCATCCGAGCGACTGCTTACTCCCGGTGGTCGTCTTGCGGTTGTGTCTTTTCATAGTCTTGAAGACCGACGCGTGAAAAACTTCCTGTCAGCAAGGTCTGAAGGGCGTGCCAAGCCGTCTCGTCATGTTCCTGTCTCGGACGAGGGGCCAGCTCCCACTTTCAAGCTTATCAAGCGGGGTGCCTTCAAAGCCCGCGCAGATGAATTAGCTGTTAACCCGCGGTCACGCTCTGCGCGTCTGCGTGGTGCGATCAGAACCAAGGCGCCAGCCTGGACGGAGGCAGCATGAAGCTCAATCTGACAGTTATTTCCTTGGTTCTTGTTGCCGCCGTATCTTTCGGCCTGTATCAGCTTTCTTATGAAGTGCAGGGGCTGGAAAAAGATCTAAGATCGCTCAGCAAGAATATTTCCGAGAATAAGGAGAGTATTCGTATCCTGAAAGCGGAATGGACGTACCAGAACCGCCCGGATGTCTTGCAGGCGCTTTCGAGTAAATATTTGCCCTTGCTCTTGATCGCCCCGTATCAGGTGGCGTCGGTCGGCGACGTGCCGTATCCGCAAGTTGATCCTGAGCAGTATTCTGTTCCCGTGCCGCGTCATAATCCGCGCCGGGACCATTCGCCTGCGACGCCATTGCCGAAAGGGCCGATACAGCTTGCCACCTTCACATATGAGGGGCATTTGCAATGAGCGAATTGACTTGGTCCACTAAGTCATCTCGCCCACGCATCACGCTGACGCCCTCTCTCGGCCAAAAATACCCGGACGATAGCCATATGGCGCTACGGCTTGAGGGTAGCGCTAAGGAAACACTGGAGCAGGGCCGTAACCGTCTTGTCATGGCCGGGGTAATTTTTGCATTCTGCTTTGTTATCCTTGCGGGAAGGCTCGTCGGGCTTGCCATAAGCGGGATCGGAGGCGAAGAAACGGTTGCGTCGGATGTCGATGCGCCGCCACCTGTCGCCATTACTGAAAGCAAGCGGGCGGAAATTAAGGATCGGAATGGAGTCCTGCTGGCGACAACGCTAACGACGGCGTCGTTGTTCGCTGAACCCCAGAAAGTCATCGACGCCAAGGATGTTGCAGCTAGGCTAACGACCGTTCTTGACGACATGAGTGAGGCCGCGATCGTGAGCAAGCTGGCGTCGGCCAAAAATTTTGTCTGGCTCAAGCGGAATTTAACGCCAACTCAGCAATATCAGATAAATGCGCTTGGCATTCCAGGGCTGCATTTCCGTGAAGAAGAGAAGCGCTTCTATCCGATGGGGGCGCTGGTCTCGCATGTGATGGGATTCACGGATGTGGATAATCACGGTATTGCCGGTGTGGAAAAGTATTTTGATGCGCAGTTGGGCGGTTCAGATGAGAGGGCGGCGCAGGAGCTGACGCTGTCTCTCGATGTGCGGATACAGCATGCACTTCGGGATGAGCTGTCGCGGCATATGTCAATTTTCCGCGCTATCGGGGCGGCCGGGATGGTGATGGATGTAAAGACCGGCGAAATACTGGGAATGGCCTCTTTACCGGATTTTGATCCGAACAGGCCCGGTGATTTTTCCGGGGATGCCAAGTTTAACCGGATATCCCTTGGTGTTTACGAAATGGGGTCGACCTTCAAGACCTTCACAACGGCTATGGCGCTGGACATGGGCGTTGTCGGACTGAAAGGTGGTTATGATGCGACGGAACCCATCCGCAAGGCGGGGTTTCGTATTCGGGATGATCATCCGAAGAAACGCTGGCTGTCTGTTCCTGAAATATATATGTACTCATCCAATATTGGCGCTGCGAAAATGGCCGATGACGTCGGGCCCAAGAAGCACAAGGCTTTCCTGGCGAAACTTGGCCTTCTTGAAAAGCCATCTCTAGAAATTCCTGAGCTCGGTGCCCCAATTTTGCCGCCAAGGTGGAATAGTCTTGAGACCATGACGATTTCATTTGGTCATGGGCTGTCCGTCAGCCCCCTTCAACTCAGCGCCGGAATTGCGGCGATTGTCAATGGCGGGAACTACATCAATCCAACAGTGATCCAGCGCGAAGAAGGAAAGATGACAGCAGTCCGTCAAGTAATCTCGACGAAAACATCCGATACAATGCGACGTCTCATGCGGCTTGTGGTCGAAAAAGGCACCGGTGGTAAGGCGGCGGCAACGGGTTATCTGGTTGGCGGAAAGACCGGAACTGCGGAAAAGGCCATTGGCGGCCGGTATAAGCGCGACGCATTGATTGCGTCCTTCGTCAGCGCGTTTCCGATGAACGATCCGCGATATGTCGTATTCGCGATGCTTGATGAGCCAAAAGGCAACGCCCAGACCCACGGTTTCAGAAGTGCGGGCTGGACAGCTGCGCCGATCGTCGGGCGGTTGATTTCCCGGATAGGTCCGATCTTGTCGATCCAACCGGTAGACGAAGAAAGTGAGGCTGTACAGAAAGCCATGTTTATTCCCATTAATTCAAGGGAGAAGAAACTTGCGTCTTTCTGAGTTGATGAAAGGCCGGGACGTCTCGGTTATGCATGATAAGCATATCAAGGGGCTAACCGCCGATAGCCGACGCGTTGAGCCGGGGTTCCTGTTTGCGGCGCTTTCAGGGACTACGGCCGATGGCCGTGAGTATATAGATGACGCTGTTAAAAAGGGCGCGGTTGCTATTCTTACTGATGCATCTTATGAGCCCGCCGATTGCGATCTGCCATGCTTTCGTGAGGAAAATCCGCGCTTGATCCTGGCGCGTCTTGCCTCACGCTTTTATGGGGCGGAGCCGGAGACGATTGCCGCCGTCACCGGAACGAATGGCAAGACATCGGTCGCTTATTTTACGCGGGCCATCTGGCAGGCGATGGGATTGCCCGCAGCAAGCATTGGTACGCTTGGGGTGATGATGCCCGATCAGACGATGCCCCTCGGGTATACGACACCTGATCCCGTGCTTCTTCATAAAACGCTTACACATCTCGTCGGTCACGGCATCCAGCATGCAGTGATTGAGGCATCGAGCCATGGTCTCGATCAGTACCGCCTTGATGGCGTACGGATTAAATCCGCGGCCTTTACCAACCTGACGCGTGATCATCTCGATTATCATTCTTCGTCGGAAGACTATCTGGGCGCGAAGCTCGGGTTGATCTCCCGTGTTCTCGACAAGACGGGCACAGCAGTTCTCAACGCGGATTCAGGAGTTTATCCCGCTTTTTTGAGGGCCGCCAAGGATCGCGGCGGGAAGATCATCTCCTATGGTCGGATGGCGGATGAACTCAAGCTTATCATTCTTGTGCCGGAAAGTGCGGGGCAAGTGATTACTGTGGAAATTTTCGGTAATCGTCAGGACATCGTGCTGCCGCTCGCTGGAGAATTTCAGGTCATGAACGCCCTGTGCGCCCTCGGTCTGGTGATTGGCGCAGGCGGTGACCCAATGGTGGCGAGCCGGGCGTTGTCCAAAGTGACCAATGTCCCCGGACGACTTGAATTGGTCTCGAAACTTGCGAACAACGCCGCGATTTATGTTGACTACGCCCATTCGCCCGATGCGCTGGAAACTGTACTGGAGGCGGTTCGGAGCCACGCGAAAGGCAAAATTCATGTTGTTTTTGGATGCGGCGGCGACCGGGACAAGGGCAAGCGCGCGGAAATGGGGCGCATCGCCGGCCTTTATGCGGACCGGGCTATTGTGACCGACGATAATCCACGAACGGAGGATCCGGTTCAAATTCGTGCGGAAATCATTATAGCCTGCCCGGATGCCCTGAACATCGGTGATCGTTTTTCTGCGATTGAGACAGCAATCAAGGCGCTCGAGCCGGAAGATATACTGGTTGTGGCCGGTAAGGGCCACGAGGAAGGTCAGGTTATCGGCACGGAAACAATCCCCTTTAATGACAAAAAGACCGTCCAGAAGATCGTCTCGGCGTTAGGGGGCGAAAATGTCTGACACACCGCTCTGGAACGGCGCCGACGTTATCGCCGCTGTTGGCGGAAAGGCCGACCGGAAAGACTGGACCGCGACCGGCGTCTCTATCGACAGCCGATCCCTTGAAAAAAATGACTTGTTCGTTGCGATTGTCGGCCCTGTGCATGATGGCCATGACTTCGCTCAAGCCGCGTTTGAGGGGGGCGCATCCGCGCTGCTGCTGAGTCAACGACCAGACGGCCTGCCGGCGGAGGCGAATGTTATTCTTGTAGACGATACCTTGAGGGCGCTGGAAGACTTGGGCCGTGCGGCCCGGGCGCGGACAAACGCGCAAG
>CALEMG010000443.1 GCA_937910835.1 uncultured Alphaproteobacteria bacterium
GGCCGATGCCTGATCTGGTCGCTTGACCATGCAGAAAAGACGGCCGACTTCGATCATGTGTTGATCATGCGGGGCGGCCGGATTGTGGAACAGGGTGCCCCTGAAAAACTGAAAGAGGGTAGCGCGCCATATAAAGAATTACTGGCGGCGTCCTAGACCCGCTAAAGATAGATGGGAGAAAATCCGTGAGCTTGAAAGAAGAAGTTGAGATCCTCCGGCAGATACCCCTGTTTGCGAAAATAGAGCCATCCAAGATCAAACTGCTGGCCTTTACGTCGGAACGGTTGACATTCCAGCCGGACGACCTCGTATGCGAACAGGGTGACAATGGCGATGCGGCCTATTTCATCATGGCAGGGGAAGCCGATGTCATCGTTGATACGCCGTCGGGTCCGCTGACTGTCGCAACGCTCGGTAAAAACGATGTAGTCGGCGAGATTGCCATTCTGATCGACGTGCCCCGCACCGCGACGATCAAGGCCAAGACCGAGCTAACGACCCTTAAAATAACCAAGGATGTCTTTTTCCGGATGGTGACGGAATTTCCCGAAATGGCGGTGGAGATGATGCGCGTTCTGGCCGAGCGGCTGGTCCGGACGACGGATGATCTGCAGCAGGCCAAGGAAATGATCCGTAACGACGACTAACGGGCGACGATGCTCCCATTTTTAAGTAGAGTGCGCGTATGAGTAACTTTATCAAGACACGCATGACATGACTGGCTGGCTGTCCGCGCTTTCCGTCTATCGCGACAAGCGCATCGTGAGCATCACCCTGCTCGGGTTTTCCTCCGGCGTTCCCCTCCTTCTGACCGCCAGCATTCTACAAGCCTGGCTGACACAGGAAAATATCGATCTCACCTCTATCGGGCTGTTCACCCTTGTCGGGCTGCCCTATACGCTGAAATTTTTGTGGGCGCCGTTGATTGACAGTATCCACATTCCCCTTCTCTCAACGCTGTTCGGGCGGCGGCGAAGCTGGTTACTCATACTGCAGATGTTCCTGATTGCCGCCACTCTGGCCCTTGCCTTCAGTGACCCCGGCGCCAACCTGCTCTATGTGACGATTGCCGCCATCGCCGTGGCCTTTGCCTCCGCCTCCTATGACATCATTGTCGATGCCTTCAGAATCGAGATCTGCGATGAGAAGAACATGGCGGCAGGCGCGGCGACCTTTGTCTATGGCTACCGCATTGCCATGTGGCTCACCGGCTTTTCGAGCCTCGTCATCGCCGAATATTTCGGCTGGATGATCAGCTATATGGTCATGGCCGCGTTTATCCTGATCGGCACGATCACGGTGTTATTCACGCGGGAGCCAAAGGAACAACAGACCAAACCCAAAGGCGCGGAAGGCTCACCCAAAAACGCCTATCTCAACTGGCTTAAAACTTCCGTAATCGACCCGTTCACGGATTTTATGGAAAAGCCGGACTGGCTGATCATCCTGCTGTTCGCAGTGCTCTATAAATTCGGGGATGCGCTGGCGGGCGCCATGGCGACGCCTTTCTATCTACAAACCGGCTTTACGCTGGTCGATATTGCAGAAATTTCCAAAGTACTCGGCACGATCGCGACATTCGGCGGGCTATTTATCGGCGGTTGGTTGCTCGCGGCAACGACAATGTACCGCACGCTCTGGATTTGCGGCCTGCTGCAAATGCTCTCCAACCTGATGTTTGCCGCGCA
>CALEMG010000444.1 GCA_937910835.1 uncultured Alphaproteobacteria bacterium
GCACCTGTATATTTGACCACATTACTCCGGTTCGCAGCCGGAGTACCGGGCTGCGACGTGGAAAGTATCGCGTTTTGTTTTCCGAATGGGGTTACGTCCATAACGCAACTCCTCTCCTTTATGCCTTTAGGTAACGTCAAATATTTTTTTGCGGCGAACCACAAGCCAAAAAACTAGCTTAAAATTATTAACAGAAAGTTAACATCCGCAACTCATCCCACCTTAGGTAGATAAAGCGGACAGAAATACTGGAGTTTTTCGGTATAAATGAGGAAAGATTGAAGCTGCTACTGCGCACCATACTGGATATAATCCGTCCAGATTCGCTCAATCTGTCGCAAATGCTTGCGGGTCTCGGCAACATCAGGCGCCGGATTGGAGCGCGCCAGAAGGTCCGACTGCTTCTGTTCCACCGCAGCCAGTTTTTCGACCATATCAAGCCCCTTTTCAGAGAGCTTGATCATCGTTGCGCGCCGATCGCGTTCCGATTTCTCCTGAAGAAGATAGCCCATTTCGACAAGCTTTTTCAGATTGTAGGACGCATTTGACCCCTGATAGTATCCACGGGACATAAGCTCGCGGACATTAATCTCCTCATCACCAATATTGGCGAGCAACAGCGCCTGAACGGCGTTGATGTCCGTAATCTCCATAAGTGTCAATTCAGTCCGTAAAACATCGAGAAAACGGCGGTGGAGCCGCTCAATCACCCTAGTGCGCTCATGATAATCTTCAGTCACATTATTTCCTTAAATCAACGAATACACGTGTTATTGAAAAATCAAACTCTCGGAAATTTGCCTCATTCTGCCCTGACAATCTTAACGAATTGTAAAATAATAAAAATTCTTGGCGAACAATAAGAGATATCGACATAAATCCATCGAAAATCGTCATATTTACGGCAATTTCTTTAATTTCGCGGCTTTCATCGACGCTATACTGAGATAGAATAGTGCATCAGTTCGCGGCAAAAATATGTCGCCTGTCAGAGCTTTTGGGTGGAACAGGCCTCACAATTAACGGGAATTTAATGTCACTGCATCATGTTGAGGCGTTAATATCGACTTGTACGGGCAAAGAAATCGTCTTTACGGGGTTTGTCAGGCCTGTCTGAATTGACCCGTTATGGAGAAAGTCAGCTATCGCGATAAGCTGGCATTATAAGATGGAAACGGAAGTGACATGACTGAAGGTCAAGATGATGAACTCGCTAGATTGATTGCCCTGTCGAAAGACAGCAGCAAGCGCGGTCGCCATCAGCTCTTCAATAATATCAGCGACCTGTTCTTGCAGGACGAAGAGCGTTTGAGCGAACAGGAACACGCCCTTATTGTCAGCATTCTGACCAAACTCCTCTCTGAGATTGAAACGACGCTGCGCCAGAACTTGGCGGAAGAACTGGCGGACCATGAAAATGTTCCCCACGGGCTGATCACCCTGCTGGCCAATGACGAGATAGAAGTCGCGCGCCCCATTCTGTTCAAGAGCCATCTTCTGGCGGAACCCGATCTGATCGAAATTATTCAGAACCGCGGTAAGGAGCATATGCTCGCCATCGCCGAGCGGGACGATCTGAATACCACGTTAAGCGATATGCTGATCAGCCATGGCGATGAAGATGTGATCTCCCATCTGATCGAAAACGGCGACGCCAAGATATCCCGCGATAGTATGGAATATCTGGTTGAGGAGTCCCGCCGGATCGACCGCTTTCAAGAGCCGCTGATCGCGCGGCACGATATTCCTTCAGATCTCGCCCATAAGATGTTCTGGTGGGTATCCGCAGCGCTGCGCCGCCATATCCTGGAGAATTTCGAGATTGACGAGTTGGAGCTCAATGAGAAGATCGTCGCCGCCGCGAAAACCGAGTATCGCTATGATGTTGGCGAGAAAAGCTCCAATGCGGACAAGCTCATCGCAGAACTATCAAAGCGCAAGGAGCTGAACGAGAAATTTCTGGTGCAGTCACTGCGCAGTCGCCAGATCAGGCTGTTCGTGATCGGCCTCGCCGAGCTTTCCGGCATGGACTACCAGAAGATCAGCCGTTTTATCTATGATCCCAATGCCGAGGCTTTGATCGTCGTCCTCAAGGCGCTGGAGTTCAGCAGAAACTCTTTTTCCACTATTTACCTTCTAACCCGCAATATTTCCCACAATCAAAAAGTAAAAAAGACAACACAGCCAGAAGAAGTAGAGATTATTATGAAATTTTATGATAAACTTTCTACAAAGAACGCGAAAATGACGTTACGCTTCTGGCAGTTGGAGCGTGACTATACAGAAATAGTTGAACAACTCGACGCCGATCTTGATGACGACCGGGTTTATCTGTGATTTTCGTGCGTGGCGTAAATTTGTACAAGGGAACATGTCGGTTTGCATGTAATGAGTAAATGACAGAACGGGGGCAAGGAAGCGTCGTGTCGCTTCATACCGATGTCAAAAGTAGCAACGGCTCAGATAATCCGTCGATGCAGGGTATTATCAGTCGGGAGTTTTTTGACGCCGTTTTTGAGCAGGCCCCCCCGATGTACATGGCCCGCCCCGACGGGACTGTTATTTACGCCAATAGCGGATATCGGTCGCATTTTCGCCCCGGCGCCGCGCAGCGGGTAGAAGACAAAATTCTCCCCACCCTGCCGCAAGATCATCTCGACATCGTCATTCGTATCGCCGAGACGCAGGAAACTGAAACCCGACAACTTGCGCTCACCACGGGTAAGGAAACCGACTATTTTCTCTCCCGTCATTTTCCTATATTTGATGACGATGACCAACTGATTGCCATCTGTGGCAGCTTTATTAACTCCACCCGACAGGTCAATGCGGAAGCCAAGCTGAGAGAGGAAAAGCGCCGTTTTCTCGATATTACCCGCGCAGCTTCGGACTGGATTTGGGAAACGGATGCAGACGGACGACTGACATTTGTCTCTGATCGGGCTGTGCAGGCCGTGGGCCTGCCGCCGATGCTGCTGAAGGGCAAGCGCCTTGCCGATCTGGGTGTATTCAAACCGGAGGCGGATGGCAGCAACCGGGCCGAGACTGCCATGGGACAGCATGTGCCGTTCCGCTCGATCCCGCTTGAAATTCAGGATACCAGCGGCGCGTACAAAATTTTCAATATGTCCGGTGTCCCCGTTTTTGATGATAAGGGCCGCTATGTCGGCTATCGCGGGACGAGCGATGATATCACTGCCCGGCTTTTGGCGGAGGATGAAGCCATGTCCTCGAAGGCCGATCTGGAGCAGGCGATAAACGAAATTACCAAGAAAAACATGCAGTTGGAAGTGACGGCTAAGAAAGCGCTCGAGTCTGCGAGAGCTAAAGATACCTTCCTCGCCAACATGAGCCATGAACTGCGTACGCCGCTCAACGCTATTATCGGCTTTGCCGAAGTCATCGGACTTGAAACCTTTGGCCCGATCAGTGACAAATACCGCGAATATGTCGGAGACATCCTGAATTCGGGTAAGCATCTCTTAAGCCTGATTGAGGATATTCTTGATATCGCGCGCATTGAAAGCGACAAGATCCCGATCGAGATTGTTCCTACTCCCCTCGCCGGCATGGTGGCGGACGCCTATGTTCTGATACAGAACCATGCGCGGGAGAAAAGTCTCGAAATGATCGGCACCCGGATCACAGAGGATATCAAACTCGCTGTCGATCCGACCCGCTGCCTGCAGATTCTGGTCAATATCATCGGCAATGCGGTGAAATTCACCCCGCGCGGCGGCACAATCGGTATCGAGTATGAGATTATTGATGACGCCTTCGTGGACATCACGGTCTGGGATACGGGCCCCGGTATTGCCGAGGAAGATCAGGAGAAAATCTTCGAGGCCTTCAAGCAGGCACATGAAGGCGTGTACAGCCGCGGCACAGACGGTGTTGGCCTCGGCCTAACGCTTTCACTGAAGCTGGCGCGGCTCATGGGCGGCAACATTTCTGTAAAGAGCAGCCTGTCGGACGGCAGTCGTTTCAAGGTACGGCTTCCCCTCGCCCATTAAGGCCTTATTTTAACCGCGCAAGCGGTCGTATAAGGCTTATGATTAACAGAGTTTTAACAATAATTGCCTATCCTAAGGTTGAGATATCCTAACCTTTGGACAATTTATTATGGCCGCCGATGCTCAGGAAAATATCGAAACATTAAATATGCTTGTCGGCCTTGCTGAGACAAGATCGCGCCAGAAGCGCGAATTCCTGTACAACCGGATCAGTGAATTCCTCATTGAAGATCACATGAATTTTTCCGACTCGGAAAAGCACATCATGGCGGACATTATCTGCCGGATAACCACCGATGTGGAAAAATCGATCCGGGCGAAATTTGCAAAAAAGCTGGCCCTGAGAGAGGATATTCCGAAGAACCTTCTCGTGTTTCTGGCCAATGATGAGATCGAGGTGGCGCTTCCGATCCTCCAAGGTTGCGGCCTCCTAGCCGAACATGACCTCCTGGAAATTGTCAAACATCGTTCCAACCAGCATCGGCTCGCCGTTGCCGCACGGAACAATATCGGAGAAGAGGTCTGCACCGCGCTCTGCGAGATAAATGACCCTGATATCACGGTCGCCCTGCTCAAGAACCACAGCGCCCAGATGCCACTCCTGATGCTGTCCTATCTGGGGGAGCAATCGCAATATATCCCGGAGTATCAGCGCCCGCTTCTTGAACGCCCGTTCCTGCCCAAACCAATCGCGGAGAAAATGTACCGCTGGGTCTCCATGTCCTTACGGGAGTATATTGCCACGAATTTTGACGTGGATATCCACACCCTTGAGATCGATAACGATGATCGTGAAGAGACGATCCAGTCCATTTCCAAGGAAAGCGATCCCTCTATTCGCCTTGGCGAAAAGCTGCACCGTTCTGGCGATCTTTCCACCCGCTTCATGATAAAATCTTTGCATCAAGGAGAAATAGATCTTTTCGAGATTTCCTTTGCCAAGCTACTTGGTGTGGAAGGTGACGCGATCCGCAACATTATCTATGCCGACAACCCCGAAATTCTTGCTGTCGCCAGCCGTAGTCTGGATATTGACCGGGTTATTTTCAAATCAATCTACGACCTTACCGCACCGGTTCGCGATCAAAATATATCCATCCTATCGACAATTCAGTCGGTCCCGATGGACTTTTATGACCTGCTGACGCAGGACTCCGCCAAAGCGGCCCTTCAGAATGATGACTTCATGTCCGGGAAGATCAGATACGCTGATATATCCTAGGCGGCGTCGCTTCTTTTTCGTCATTGCTTGCAAAACATATTTAAAAATATATTTTTAAAGGAGAAATCTTGCACCTCTTCTTTGCTGGAATGTAATTGTGATTGATCCCTTTGGCAGAAAAATCAGCTATCTCCGCGTATCGGTAACGGACCGGTGCGATTTCCGCTGCAAATACTGCATGTCGGAAAATATGACATTTCTGCCGAAGAAGGATGTCCTCAGCCTGGAAGAACTGGAAATGGTCTCTGCCGCCTTTATTCGCAAGGGCGTCCGTAAAATCCGTATTACCGGCGGGGAGCCCTTGGTCCGCAAAGGTATTATGGAATTGTTCCGGAATTTGGGCCTCTATATCAAAAGCGGCGAGTTGGATGAGTTGACTCTCACCACCAATGGCAGCCAGCTTGAAAAATATGCTACGGAATTATATGACGCAGGTGTTCGGCGGCTCAATGTCTCGCTCGACACTCTCAACCCCTATCAGTTTCAGGATATCACCCGTTGGGGCAATTTTGAAAAAGTGATGGAAGGGGCCCGCGCCGCGAAGGCTGCCGGTCTTAAAATCAAGATCAACACGGTCGCGCTCAAAGGCTTTAATGATCATGAATTCAATGACATGATTCAATGGGTTGGCGATGAGGGTATGGATATCACCTTCATTGAGACCATGCCCATGGGCACGATTGACGGGCAGCGCTCAGATCAATATCTCCCGCTTTTGGAGGTGAAAAAGCAACTCGCCGAACACTGGACCCTGACACCCTCGGCCTACCGCACCGGTGGCCCGTCAGATTATTTCGAGATTGCGGAGACTGGCGGACGTGTCGGTTTCATCACCCCCCTCACCCATAATTTCTGTGAAAGCTGCAACAGGGTCCGCCTGACCTGCACCGGCATGCTCTATATGTGCTTAGGACAGGAGGATAGCGCCAACCTGAAGACCGTCCTGCGCGGCGAAAGCGGGCTGGAGGCACTGGACGCCGCAATCGATGAGGCTATCGGACGCAAGCCCAAGGGGCATGATTTTGTCATCGACCGGCAGAATGATGACCGCCCGGCAGTTCCTCGCCATATGAGCGTAACGGGCGGCTGACGACAGATGAAAATACATTTTACCGCGAGCGAATCGGAAGATGCGCAGAGTGCCTGCGAAAGCCTCATAGCACGCTATGGACATGTAGCCGCAAAAGAGGCCGAAATTATTGTCGCCCTCGGCGGGGATGGTTTCATGCTGGAAACCATGCATGCTTTTATGGACTCCAATCTTGCCATCTACGGCATGAACAAGGGAACTGTCGGATTTCTGCTCAATACCTATCGCGAAGAAGGTCTGATCGAGCGCTTACATGACGGCGAAATCACAGAACTTCACCCACTCCATATGGTGGCCGTAGATATGCATGGAAAAGAGACGCAAGCTCTTGCTATCAATGAGGTTTCTTTGCTGAGGGAGAGCCGGCAGACAGCGAAGATACGCATTTCCATCGATGGGCACGTCAAGGTCGCAGAGCTCACCTGTGATGGTGTCCTGGTGGCGACACCAGCCGGCAGCACCGCCTATAATTATTCCGCCCATGGCCCGATCCTACCGGTAAATGCTGGCGTCCTGGCGCTTACCCCCATCAGTGCCTTTCGTCCTAGAAGATGGCGGGGCGCTATCCTCCCACGGGAAGCCCGGATCGAGCTGGAAGTCCTTGAAGCCGTAAAACGACCGGTCAGCGCCGTTGCCGACGCCGTGGAAGTAAGGGATGTCTCAATGGTTACCATCGAGGAAAAGCGCGATATCACCATTCGCCTTTTGTTTGATCCGGAGCATAATCTGGAGAAACGGATCCTAGATGAGCAGTTCATTCTGTAGCGTTTCAGAAACGCGCTCCAAAAGTTTGTAAAATTTTACTAATTTTTGGCTAATATTTGCCCTAATTCGTAATTCTACCTTAATTTTTAATCGGTAATTTTGCTCCATGAGACATCATCTGTAGCGGAAAAACCGACGGTAAAACCCGGTTTCATCACCTCCAGCTTTAAAGAACCGAGCAGGAGAGTTCTGATGAAGGTTATTGCAGTTGCATCACAAAAGGGTGGTTCAGGTAAGACAACGCTTGCCGGACATCTTGCTGTCCAGGCCGAAATGGCCGGCGGTGGCCCGGTGGCGCTTGTTGACACGGACCCTCAGGGCAGTCTGTCGGAATGGTGGAACGAACGCGAGGCGGAAACTCCGCTATTCGCCCGAACCACCGTTGAACGCCTCGAAGCAGACATCGGCCGGATGAAAAAGATGGGCATCAACCTGCTGTTTGTCGATACCCCACCTGCCATTACCTCGACAATTGCCAATGTCATCGGGCTGTCCGACTTGCTGATCATTCCAACCCGGCCGAGCCCACATGACCTTCGGGCTGTCGGAGCGACGGTGGAATTGGCTGAAGGGTTGAATACACCGCTGATTTTCGTTGTTAATGGCGCGACCCCGCGCGCCCGGATCACCAGCGAGGCCGCCATCGCGCTTTCCCAGCATGGCACGCTGGCCCCGGCGATCATCCATCAGCGGGTCGATTTCGCCTCCAGCATGATCGATGGTCGGACGACCATGGAGCTTAATCCTGGCTCACGGTCAAGCGACGAGATCACCAAGCTTTGGGCCTATATTGATGAGCGTCTGTCGCGCATGGAAACAAACCATACAATGCCGACCTCACATCATCTTTCCGCATCTCCGGCTAGCAATGGCGCGGCGTATAACTAATAACTGACGGCCATTAACAAGAAGAAGATTTGTCATGAAAGCAGCTTTTCTCTCCAGTTCATTGATTGCCTCCAAGGGCAAGGCCGCCCCGGCTTCGCCACGTCTGACGCCGAAAAACCTTCTCGACGACGACAAAAAGGACGGCGGGAACCATGTATCGCGTATCTATGACAGGGTGCGTGAATATGCCGAGCCACATCATGAGGAACCCGAGCAGGATGCATCGGATAGTTCCGAGGAAACTTCCGTCTCTGAATCCAAGGGCAATGTCCCGGCCTTCATGACCCATGAATCCGCCGCGCCGGAAAAGGCCGCGACTGTCCATAATGGCACGCCTCCCTATAAACCGACGGATTTTTCTCGTGCCTCCACTTCCCACGACTTACAGCCCGCCACAGCGCCTAAATCCACTGTAAAGGGGGCGCTCAGCGACCCTGAAATCTCGCCACTTGGTGAGGAAAAGGCACAGGAAATTGCTGCGGAAGTCTCAAAACTGAAGAAAGATGGCCTGGGCCGCATTCGGATTTCCGTTCGCATGACCCCCAAGGATCATCTGCAACTCAAACTTATCGCAGCGCATACGCAAATGTCCGCGCAATCAATTTTTGAAACCGCTCTGGAAGAGTATGTCGCCAACCACGGAACGGAGATTCTGCCGCAGTCCTGTAATTGTGTTCTGGACAAATCATCCCTCTAAGTGGAAGTAGCCAGTTATGCGTGAAAATATTGATGAAAATAACGAGCTGGAGAGCGGCCTGAATGCCGCGTCGCTATCACGGATCAAGGTACGACGGCCAAAGGATACTGCTGCTTCCCCCCGCAAAGTAAAATCCGGCGACATTACCGACCGCCTGCAAGCACTATCGGAGGAGCTGGAGGCCAGCAAGCCGGTGTCCTGCACACCTGAGCCCGCCTTCACGCAGGAACCGACAAAGACTGCTTCTCCCCCTGCCCGCAAAAAAGCGAAACCACGCGCAAAGCCCGCAAAAAAACAAGTAAAGGCGAAAAAACCCTCGCCCCCGGTGAAAGAAGAGATTGTCCCCGCGCCCGAACCCGTTTCCGCCGTGCCGCCGCGGCGTGCGCATTGGGCACGACCCGCCGCCACCTCTGGATGGCAGAAAAAGACAGCGGCACCGGATATTCTCTCTTATTGGATGGAAATACGAGACGGCAACCGCTATCCGACCTGGCGGAACCTGGATACCGCCAAGATCGGAAAATACTGGCCCAATTGCACCCTGGTCTATTGCGACCGGGCCGCCGGTCGATTGCAGCTAGAAAATGTTTTTGCCAGCGAAGTCCGCCAGGCCACGCAGGAAGAAAATCCGCACCAGAAACATGCCTCGGATATCGAGTTTACTCCGATGGTGGTCGACTGGGTCCTCGGCCTTGCGCGGGATGTCGCTAATTCAGGAAAGCCGACCCATGGGACCGAGCATTTCCCGTCAACCTTCGATGAAATCCCGCTCCGGGTGATTGCTCTGCCACTCAGTGAGAACCAGGTCGATATCGATCATGTTCTTTGCTACGTGCAAAAGCTGGATTAATCCGCCCAGCTTTTCAGCGTTTCTTTCTCCAGTTCTTTGAAACCAACCAGACAGCGGCCATTATGTGAGAATATCGGCCGTTTCAGCAATGTCGGCTGGGCGATAATCTCAACTGACGGATCGTCTCCTTCCAGCCTCGCCTTTGCCGCATCGTCAAGCTGGCGATAAGTTGTGCCGCGTTTGTTGATTAGGATATCACGATCGATAACGGCAAGCCATTGCGCCAGTTCTTCCGGCGGCAGGCCATCGGAGCGCATATCGCGAAACTGGCAGTCTATCCCCTCCGCTTGCAGCCATTTAAGGGCTTTTCTGCAGGTGTCACAATTCTTGATCCCATACATTATCACCGCGCATATCTCCCTCTCATAATCGATCTTGCTCCCTTGTACCGCGCCACCGTAAGACAGGACAACCCTCCAGTATAGTTTCTTTATTCTCGCCTCAAGATGCCACGAAAAATGCAGACATCCGGTCACAGACCTGCCCTTGCTGTCGTCACAGTTAGGAAGGAGCGGAAAATGGGCCTTATCTCAAAACGATCGTCAGCGGATGGACCGCAGAAGAAGAAAGTGTCTGAGCAGACGCTCGCATCGACCATCCTCCAGACGTCTCTCGTCGATGCCCAGCTCCTCATGATGACTGCGGCGGAGCGCGGCATCGAGCTAGACGTGGAAGTGACCCAATCCATTCTGGAGACGAGCGATGCTCTCGATAAATCCCAGCTCACCCCGGAAAATATCAATAATTTCTGGCATGCCTATGAAACTCTCTCGCGGACGTTAAGCCCGATCACCATCGACAGCGTTCGCGCAACCCATGACATGCGCCGCCTGCGACCTGGGCTATGGGGCTATCTGCAAGGGCGGGTTTATGCCCCCTTTTCGCGAAAATCTGCCTTTCGTTACAAATTGCTATCGCTTGTGACGTTGCTGAGCCTGATTGCGTTGCAGGTTTTCTGGTCGATCGGCAACACCCTTGTCATCGATATCAAGGATCAGTCTGACCAGATCATAGCCTTGGAGAAGGAGCTATTTGGCGAGAACAGTATCTCCTCGTCCAGCGGCAACCTGAACAGCTTCCCGAAGCGCAGCGGCACGGCCATGAATGGAGAGGCAGAAACAGAAGGCGAAACAACAACCTCTCCTGAGGAAAGGAAGGTTGATATTAAGACTCTCAATCGTCAGGTGGGTGAATATATCGCCTGGCGCAGTGCCGAGATTATAGAACTTAAAAACTGGAATCGTTTCTGGGGACGGATCATCTTTTTCAGTGAACAGACCTGGGAAAAGCCGGACTATAGCGAATTGTCGCCGGAATCAAAAATCCATGTCCATTATGTGTCCGCCCAATATGTGCTGCACGCCATCTCGGTATATTTTCTGCCGATCCTCTATGGCCTGCTCGGGGCATCATTCTATGTTCTCCGTCAGTTGCCAAAAGATATCGAGAACCTGACTTTCTCGATGAACTCTCATATCGAATACAGCCTTCGGATCACGCAAGGTCCGCTTGCAGGAATTATGGCCAGCTTCTTTTTTACTGAAGCGCCGAGCAAACTCTATTCCTTCACCTCCCATTCCTCGGCGATCGCCACGATCAAGCTTGGTTCATCCAGTCTCGCGAACTTCAGCCCGCTCGCCATCGCATTCCTTGCGGGCTACAGCGTCGAGCTTATTTTTTATGTGATCGATAAAATCATTTCCACGGTGACGACTCGCTCGACTGCGACCGCCATCAAAGCAACGCCGCAGCCGGTGAAAATGACATCTCCTGCGAAACCCGCCAAACCCGAGGGCAGTTAGGGTTCTGGTTCCGATGAAAAGAATCGCCCGCCCGGGGCCGGGGATTTTTCCACTCCGTCACGATCACAATGCGGATCCCGTCATACAAACGTCAAAAAACGGGGTTAATTTGCACAAAAAATAGTCAAAAACGGCATCTTTACTGGCATTCTTGCCGCTCAGTCATTTGTTAACGCGATGTTAAGAGTTCAGAGCGGATGATAAAGTTGTCCAAGGTTGATCGAAGCTGTTTTTGCCGATTCCACCCCCTCCCCTCAAAGGCAAAGATGGCTTCGGTTACCATCCTTCTACCGCGTTCAAGGTCTAGACCCGCTCGATATCGCCCTCGGCCTGCATAGCAAAGAAATCAAGCGCGAAATCGGCAAGCTTTCCATCCTCGATTGCGCCGCGCATCCCCGACATGACTTCCTGATAATAATGCAGGTTGTGCCAGGTGAGCAGCATGGAGCCCAGCATCTCTTTTGCCTTGAACAGGTGGTGAAGATAGCCTCGGCTATAATTCCGGCAGGCCGGACAGCCGCAGCGTTCATCAAGCGGGCGCAGGTCGTCCGCATGGCGGGCGTTGCGCATATTCACCGTGCCGTAGCGGGTGAAGGCTTGCGCATTTCTCCCTGAGCGCGTCGGCAGCACGCAGTCGAACATATCGATCCCGCGCATCACCGCGCCGACCAAGTCATCAGGCTTGCCGACTCCCATCAGGTAACGCGGTTTGTCCTGCGGCAGTGCCGGTGTCGTAAACTCTAGCGTACGGAACATTTCCGCCTGCCCCTCGCCCACTGCCAAGCCGCCGACTGCATATCCCTCAAACCCGATCCCGGTCAATGCCGCAACGGATTCCAACCGTAAGTCCTCGTATGTAGAGCCCTGCACAATCCCGAACAGACCGTATCCGGTGCGATCCTCATACGCTTCCCGCGAACGCGCGGCCCAGCGCATGGAGCGACGCATGGAGCTCGCGGCCAGGTCCTCGCTCGCCGGATAGGGCGTGCATTCATCGAAGGCCATGGTGATAGTTGCATCGAGATCATTCTGGATCTGCATGGAGCGTTCCGGTGTCAATTCGAACCGCTGCCCGTCGATATGGGACTTAAAGACGACGCCATTTTCATCGATCTTGCGCAGCTCATTGAGCGACATCACCTGAAACCCGCCGCTATCAGTGAGGATCGGCCGCTCCCAATTCATGAATTTATGCAAGCCTCCAAGGTGCTTAACTCGCTCTGATCCCGGGCGCAACATCAGATGATAGGTATTACCAAGCAGGATATCGGCGCCCGTCTCACGCACAGCTTCCGGCGTCATGCCCTTCACCGTCGCCGCCGTCCCGACGGGCATGAAGGCGGGGGTGCGGATTTCGCCGTGGGCGGTTTTAAGCGTTCCGCGACGGGCCGCGCCGTCGGTGGCGGAGATATTGAATTCGAAAGCGTTTGTCATTGTTTCGGATATAGCAGCGAACAGTCGCCATAGGAATAGAAACGGTATTTTTCCGCAATCGCATGGGCGTAGGCCGCCTGCATGGTCTCAAGGCCGGAAAAGGCAGAGACAAGCATGAAAAGTGTCGATTTAGGCAGATGGAAATTGGTGATCAGCAAGTCAATGGCCTTAAAACGATACCCGGGGGTGATAAAGATATCCGTCTCCCCTTCAAAGGGATGAAGGACGCCCGCCTCATCCGCCGCACTTTCAAGAAGACGGAGGCTGGTCGTTCCGACCGCCACAACCCTTCCCCCACGGGCGCGCACGGCATTTATTTTTGCGGCCGTTTCCGCGTTCAAAAATCCGCGCTCCGCATGCATTTTATGATCATCGGTGTCATCGACCTTGACGGGGAGAAAGGTGCCCGCCCCGACATGGAGGGTCGTCGTCACCATATCAATCCCGCGCTCATGAAATTTCTCGAGAAGCGCCTCGGTGAAGTGAAGACCCGCCGTCGGTGCGGCCACCGCGCCCTCGTCTTTTGCGAAGATCGTCTGGTAATCACGCTTGTCCTGCTCATCAACGGCGCGCAGGCTGCTGATATAGGGCGGGAGAGGGATTTCCCCATGCGCCATCAGTTTTTCCATAAGCTCCGGACCGGAGGCTGAGAAGGCAAGCGCCACTTCGCCGCCGTCAAATTTATCCGTAACCAACGCTGTAAAATCATCGGCGAACTCTATAATATCGCTTACCTTTAGTTTCTTCGCCGGTTTCGCAAAAGCATGCCAGCTATCAGCGGCAACATTCTTGTGAAGCGTCACTTCAATCTTCGCCGTGCGTCGCGTGCCCCGTAGTCGCGCGGGGATCACCTTGGTGTCATTAAAGACAAGCAGATCCCCTTCGCGCAGCAGATCCGGCAGATCGGCGACAGTGTAATCACTGATCGTCTCCCCAACCACCAACAGCTTCGCCGCCTCACGCGGGACCGCAGGGCGATCGGCGATCAGCTCCGGCGGCAGGGTAAAATCAAATGCCTCAACTTTCATGATCTGAAACGCAAACGAACGACTTGGGTGCCCAAGCCGTTCGCGCCCGAAAATTTGAATATGCTATTCGACGTCAGCCGCGACTTTAAGGCTGATGATCTTCTCCGGATCGTCAACGGAACCGTTATCCATGCTGCTGCCCTTTTTGATCTTATGCACGGCCTCCATCCCTTCGACCACCTGGCCCCAGATGGAATACTGGCCATCCAGATGTGGTGCGCGGTCGAACATGATAAAAAACTGGCTATCCGCACTATCGGGATGACCTGCACGGGCCATGGAACAGGTGCCTTCGATATGGTCTTCATCGGAGAATTCAGCGGTGAGTTTCTGCCCCGAGCCGCCCATACCGGTG
>CALEMG010000445.1 GCA_937910835.1 uncultured Alphaproteobacteria bacterium
CCAAGCCCCAGCGCAGTCGCAATGCAGACAAGCAAAAATCCCGATATGCTCCCGATCAGGAAGGGAAATGAGCGCCAGTAACCGAAATTGGCGCCCGATGCCATCAGAAGCATATTCACAGGACCCGGTGAGCCCACCATCGACATGGCGAACAACGCGACCAAAGCCATTTTTCCGTAATCCATGGGACACCTTGCGAGCTGCAAAAGGAGTATAAATACAATTTACATTGTCTCAATATTGTTATAGCAATGTCCCCGTCAAATACTATATTGTCTCAATGACAATTTAAGAGGAGCTGGATGAAGAAGTTCGAGGAAATTGTCGCGTTGTTTATCCGGAAGATCGAGGACGGATTGTATGAGCCGGGCGACCGGTTGCCGACCCATCGGGACCTTGCTTATGAGTATGGCTGCTCCATTGGAACGGCAAGCCGCGCCTATGCCGAACTGGAAAGGCGGGGGGTTTGCTATGGGCGGATCGGGCAGGGAACATTCGTTTATGGAACATCGCGTGATGAAGCCGCAGTCGGCAAAGGGGCCATTTTTCCGAATGAAAGCTGGAGCGAGGGGCAGCGCGGCCTGACGGATCTGTCAAAGAACAGTTATTTTCATGAAGATACGGAAAGTCGGCTGCGGGATGCAGCGCAGCGCCTGTTTCGGCGGAATGAGCCGGGCGCGTATTTTTCCTATTCAGATAGCCGCGGACGGCCGCGCGACAGAGAAATAGCGGCAGGCTGGCTATCGACCATGCTTCAAACTGTTGAGCTTGAAAACATTATCATCACTCAGGGGGCTCAGTCTGGCCTCTATCTGGCGATGGCGACCCTGGCGAATGCCGGAGAGACGGTGGCGACGGAAGCTCTCGGCTATCCTGGCATTCGCGCCGCCGCCTATGAGCAGGACCTCCGATTGGCGCCGCTTGCGATGGATGGAGAGGGTATCATTCCGGATGCTTTCGCGGATATCTGTCGGCGGGGCAATGTGAAAATACTGGTGACCGTGCCGACCAATCACAATCCGACGGGCACCACCCAATCGCAGGCCCGGCGGGAGCGGATAATCGATATTGCCCGCCGCCATGGTGTCACCATTGTTGAGGATGGGGTGTATGCACCCTTACAGAATTGGGGCATTCCTTCCTATTACGATCTCGCGCCGGATATTTCCATTTACCTTACCACCTGTTCCAAGGTGATGAGCCCGGCGCTTCGTCTGGGCTACATGGTTGCGCCGGATAATCTGGTGCCGCGCCTGGCCACTAAAATGACGACGATGAACTGGATGACGTCGCCCTTGATACTGGATATGGCAAACTTTCTTTTTCAATCCGGCCAGATTGCCGAACAGGGGCGGCAACTTGTTCAAATCTGTCATCGACGGGAGAAACTAGCGCATGAAATATTGGGACGCTGGCTCGAAAGGCCGCTCTCCCCGTCTCATTCACCGCTCTCCCATATATGGATCAGGTTGCCTGACGAGCAATCGATGTCCGGCTTTGTCTCTTCCGCGCGGCGAGAGAATATTGTCGTTGTGGCAGGCGATAGTTTCGCCGTGAATAAGTCGGTTGAGGTAAATCATATCCGGATATGCCTGATGGCGGAGCCGCGTGAGGATCGGCTGGTGAAAGTTCTGGAGCGTCTTGCGACCTTGCTGTTGCACGAGAATTCCCCGGTCATGATGGTGTGAAATATGGGGTTGCTTAGAGCGTCTCTTTTTCTTTCCGGTGGCTGGGCCGGGTGAGAATGAAGCCAGCACCACTCCCCATCTAAACTATCATAGCGGCTAGTCCGTGCCTGGGCGCACTTGAGTACAGAATAACCAGCGTCGCGCTTATCGCCATGGTCGCGAGCGCGATAATCTTGGCTCGGAGCGGTATCACCCCGTATTTCGTCCAGTTCTGCAACGGCGGCCCGAATATCCGGTGATTATACAACCAATCGTGAAACCGCTCAGAACTTTGTGAAAAGGCCCAAAGAGAAATCAGTAGAAAAGGGGTCGTCGGCAGGACCGGCAGGAAAATCCCGATCGCCCCGATAATGACGAACAGCCAACCAATCAACAGCAGAACAATTTTCTTGGTATGCGCCGTCATCCGTAAGGCTTTCGTTTGTGAATCAGTTTTGGGTACAGGTGAATCAGTGTATCGTTATGGAACATATAACCGAAAACATGAAAGCCCGATTAAAAATATGTGGTGTCTCCGCAAGAGCGAAAATTTCGTTAAAATTACCGTCAACTGAAAAGATAGAGGCGCCAAAAAGGCGTTCCTTATCTTAGAAATCCGCTAATTCCCGTATATATTTGTTTTCTTGAATGTTTCTACAGCGGAGCTTAATCGTTGATATCATCACACTAAATAACGTCCCTTACTTAAACTGATTTCATAATAATATGGAAAATTTATTTGATCTTGAGGGCAATCTGGTCTTTCATAAACCTTCAGTAGTAAGCAATCACTTTGCTTTTGGCGTTATCGTTCTTTCCTGTCGAATAAATTATAATGGGATTGCGGCGCGAACGTGAAAAATAACTCAATTTAGTTCTGGGAGGATGAATTGAAACTCAAATCGAAGATACTTATAGGTGCGGCTTTTGCGGCGCTTTCTGCATTCACCGCGCAGGCGGCGGATACTATCAAAATTGCCTTTATTGATCCATTATCCGGCCCGTTCGCGGCCACCGGTACAAATGGATACAATCAGTATCAGTTTGCTGCCGACGTTCTGGTGAATCAGAAGGGTGGCGTCTTGGGTGGAAGAATGTTCGAAGTCGTTGGCTTCGATAACAAGATCAGCCCCAAGGAGAGCCTAGTTCAGTTAAAGCGGGCCATTGGCGAAGGAATTCATTTCGTCGCCCAGGGTAACAGCTCTGGTGTTGCCCATGCACTTACCGATGCCATTAAAAAGAATAATGAGCGTAATCCAGATCAGCGCGTATTGTTCATGAACTACTCGGCTGTCGATCCAGCCCTGACCAATGATAAATGCAACTTCTGGCATTTCCGTTTTGACGCCAATGCCGATATCAAGATGAACGCGCTGACGGATGCTATTGCGGCACGAGAAGATATCAAGAAGGTCTACATTATCGGTCAGGACTATTCCTTCGGAAAGGCCGTGGCGGCGGCGGCGGTTAAATTCCTGGGTGAAAAACGCCCGGATATTGAAATCGTTGGCAATGAGCTGCATCCGATTGGAAAGGTGAAAGACTTCACGCCTTACGCAACAAAGATTCGTGCTTCCGAAGCGGACGCCGTTATTACCGGTAACTGGGGCGCAGATATGGTTGGTCTCGCCAAGGCCATCGGTGATGCTGGTATCGACGCGCCGGTTTACACATACTATGCAGCGAATGACGGTATTACGAAAACCATCGGCGCGGCAGGCAAGGGCAAGATCCGTCTCGTTCATGAAGGTCGCGTAAATCCTCCGCCTACGGAAGAATACAAGGCCTATCACATGGCCTTTAAGGAAAGATATCCGGATAGCGATATTTCACAATTCCGTATTGCCAATGTTATCTCAATGCTGGCTTTAGCGATGGAGCGGGCGGGCAGCACGGATGTGGTTGCCGTTGCCAAGCAGCTCGAAGGAATGGAATATACCACTTTGCAAGGCGATAAAGTCTACATGCGGGCAGAAGATCACCAGTTGATCCAGCCGGTATATATCTCTGTTCATACGGATGAAAATGTCGTTCTTGATGCGGATAACTCAGGTTACGGCCTGGTAACCGAAACGACGGTTTCCGCCGAGGATGCGGCAATTCCACCATTGAGCTGCAAGATGGAACGTCCCTCCTAGTCAGGCGACATTGTTGTAGAATACTGGCCGGATCTAAAGTCCGGCCAGTATTTTTAATCCGGACACAGATCCGGTCGCATCCCGTATTCCACCGTGCGAGAAAGAGATTCAACCGATGTTTGAATTGATCTTCTTTTCCCTGCTAAACGGCATCGTAACTGGATTGCTGTTGTTCATGCTGGCGAGCGGCCTGACGCTCATTTTCTCAATGATGGGTGTGCTTAACTTCGCCCATGCCAGCTTCTATATGCTAGGTGCCTATGTTGCCTATACTATCAGCATGTATCTCGGCTTCTGGGTCGGGCTGATAGTGGCGCCTATCCTCGTCGGAGTAATGGGGGCCGTTGTCGAGCGATATGGTCTGCGTTATGTCCATCGGTGGGGCCATGTGGCGGAGTTGATCTTCACCTTTGGCCTTGCTTTCCTAATCGAGGAAGTGGTGCAGTTTATTTGGGGTAAGGATACCAAGGCTTATCATGAGCCGGAAATCCTGCAATTCCCACTCTTTACCTTTTTCGGGCAGAATTTCCCGGCCTACAAAGCCTTCATGTTATTGGTCTCAATCGGTATCTTTATCATGTTGCTCCTGATCTTGACCCGTTCACGTGTCGGACTGATTATTCAGGCGGCTATCCACAAGCCGAACATGACGGCAATGCTCGGTCATAATGTGCCGCTGGTCTTTATGGGAGTGTTTGGAGTTGGTTGTGCGCTTGCTGGTCTGGCCGGTGTTATCGCGGGGCCGGCACTCGGGACATTTCCCGGCATGGCGGTTGTGCTTGGCAGTATTGTTTTTGTGAGTGTTGTCGTTGGCGGGCTTGGATCGCGTATCGGTGCTTTTGTCGCCTCACTACTGATCGGGATCTCTGGACGCTATCCTTGCCTCAGGTTGCGCCGATACTACCCTATCT
>CALEMG010000446.1 GCA_937910835.1 uncultured Alphaproteobacteria bacterium
GTGGGCCGGGAAAACTTTCCATTCCTGCGTGTTGTTGTTCCAGAACCTTCGCCCGCTCAGCTGCTCAAGGCCGAGCCCGTACATGTGAAAATTCAACACCGGCTTATCCGCCTCGATATGGATGGTATGGATTTCATCGGGAAGCATGGCCACGCCCGTTCCCGGCTCTACCATATGGCTGGCGACTTGCTCCACGCCATCCGGTACTTTTTTATAAAAGCGGTTTTCCTCCTGCCCCTCGATGCCGACAATAACAGCCCAAGTCGTATGATCATGCGGCGGAGCATTTACCAATCCGCTGGCCACGTTGAGGTAAAGCGCGAAGCCGTGATCATCGTCTTCGGATAGCCGATAGAGGCAGCTACGGCGTTTTGATTCCGGGCCCGGCGGTGGAAAATCCTCAATCGAAAAAAGTTCCTTGCGCCGCGCAAGATCGATCAGCTCCGCCCTGATATTCTCCAGCACCGCTTTCGTAATTTCCTGATTCTCGGCGGCCTGCCGAATTCTGCCGACAGTTTCTTTGCCCGCTCCCTTGCGCTCTTCCTGCGCCATTGCCTCACTCCCTTTTTTTATTTGCCTTTATATTTAGCATCCTGCACCCTTCAGGAAAAGGATTACTGCTAAAAATTCAAACCGGGGACCGCTGAGATGTTCAAGAAAATCGGCCTTATCATCGTCGTTGTGATCGTTGTCCTGATCGGGGTGATGGCCTTTAAAACCTTCACAAATACTGCGGACACTCCGTCAGTTGATGCGGTTGAAATGCCCGCAATCGATGCCGAGGCCGTTGCCTCGCGTCTCGCTGAAGCCGTTCGCATCCAGACAATCTCCACCGGAGTGAATGATCCGACCGCTAGCCGTGAATTCGACCGGCTGCATCTTCTGATTAGCAGTTCCTTCCCGCTTGTCCATGAAACATTGAAGCGCGAGGTCGTGGGCGGGCACAGCCTGCTCTATAGCTGGGAGGGAAGCGATTCAAGCCTGCCCCCGGTTCTATTGATGGGACATATGGATGTTGTTCCGGTTGAACCCGGCACAGAGGACGACTGGCAGGAAGATGCTTTTTCAGGGGCGATCAAGGATGGCGTCATTTGGGGCCGTGGCACATTGGATGACAAACTTTCCGTTTTCGCCATATTGGAAGCAGCCGAGCTTCAACTCGCGGCGGGGTTCAAGCCCAAACGTACGCTCTACTTCGCCTTCGGCCATGATGAAGAGATCGGCGGAGAAAACGGCGCCGGAAAGATTGCGGCCTTGCTTGAAGAACGCGGCGTCAAGCTCGCCTTCACGCTTGATGAAGGCATGGTTGTGGTTCAAGGAATCATGCCCGGAGTTGAGGAGCCAATTGCCTTTATCGCCCTTGCCGAGAAAGGATATCTCACCCTTACGCTGACGGCCACGACTGAGGGCGGTCATTCCTCTATTCCGCCGAAAACAACCGCCATCGGGAAAATCGCGCGGGCAGTCTCCCGGCTTGAAGAAAACCGTTTCCCCGCTGCGCTGATCAGCCCTGCATCGGATATGTTTGATACACTTGCGCCGCATATGCCCCTCGGGCTTAAAGCCATCATCTCGAACCGCTGGTTGCTTGACCCCCTGTTGGTCAGCGAACTGGGTAAAGGCGGTGCGACAAATGCCATGGTCCGCACCACCACCGCTGTCACCATCGCCGAAGGCGGCACGAAGGATAACGTCCTTCCATCAACCGCCACGGCCACGATTAATTTCCGCCTACTGCCGGGCACAAGCTTTGAGGATGTCATCGATCATGTCACGAAGGTGGTTGACGATCCGGACATTGAAATCTCCGTCAAACAAGGGAACGAGCCATCACGCGTTTCCAGCACGGCGGGAGAAGGCTATCAGCTTATCGAGAAGACAATTCGCGAAACCCTGCCTGATGTGCTGGTCTCTCCGGGCCTGATGCTCGCCGGATCTGACAGCAAACATTATGAAACGATCGCCGAGAACAGCTACCGCTTCATTCCGATGCGTTTTGGCCCTGACGATCTCGCACGCGTCCATGGCACGAACGAACGGATTTACATTGATAATTATGTCGAGATCATCCAGTTCTATCGCCGACTGATGGAGAATACCGGCGGCTGATCGATATCAGTGCCGCCGAGCCTGAACGATAACGGCGTCGATACTTTCCTCTCCAAGCGCCTTGATAGCCTCCAGCCGGTGCAGGCCTTCGATCAAGACGTAACGATCCTGACCGAGGCGGACCTGTATCGGTGATTTCTGGCCATTTTCCAATATATCCTCCGCCAGCTCATCGACACGCGCCATGTCCAGGAGTTTACGGGCCTTACTCGTCACATAAATCTTGTCTGTCTCGATAATGACGGTCTTCATCGCGGCTCCAGTTTAAAAAGAAATATACGGTGGCCTCCATCTCACAAATCACTGGCTCGTGCGTCTAAACCTATATTTAGCCAATGGAGATCAGAATGACAGATAAAGGCGAGAGAGATAAGTGGGAATTTTATCAGGACCATAATGCCAAGCACCATAAATGGCGCTGGCGGCGCACGGCGACCAATGGGCGCATTGTCGGCGCCTCCACACAAGGGTATGCGGAAAAGGAAGAGTGCATCGAAAATGCCGAACGGAACGGATATGTCAAACCAGCCGACTAGGCTGAGTTAGCTCAAAGAGGAGGGTCGCGCATCTGCTATCCTCCTCTCGCATTTCTTCCAGCGCCTAGCAGATAACCGCCCAGACACATCTGCGTGTACGGAGCCAGATGGATCGCATAAGGATAACGCACCTGCGGCAACTCTCTTGCGCAATGACCGATATTTGCGATACTTAAGAAAAGAAAAATGAAAATGAGTTCCCTTTATGACAAGTCCTTCAATTCCGGAAGGCTTCCGCATTTATGGCGCGCGAAGCCCCTTCACAGCTAAGATAGGCCCTCTCTATTACAAAGCGGATGGCGACGACTTCACTTATGGTTTTCTTGCAGAGGAAGGTCATACCAACAGCAATGGCGTCGTTCATGGCGGCATGCTTTTCAGTTTTCTTGATGATATTCTAGGGCATATCGTCTGGCGATCGCTCAATCAAAAGCGCTGCGCGACAATTTCCATGAATTGCGACTTTGTCGCGTCCGCCAAACCAGGCGACTGGGTAGAAGCAAGATCAGAAATCAGTCGCAAGGGCATGGCCGTTGTCTTCATGCGCGGCGAATTGCTAGTCAGGGGAGAGCGGATCTTTTCAGCCGACGGCATTTGGAAGATTATCGGGAAATAATGGCAATATGACCGCCGAAATCACGCTCGAAACCATTGAAAACGCACGCAACCGACTTGCCCCGCGCATCCGGCGGACACCGCAGATGGCGCTCACCTTGGACAATGGGCAGGAAGTCCTCGCAAAGCTTGAAAATCTGCAGATCTCCGGGTCCTTCAAAATACGTGGTGCACTCAATACCGTTCTCGGTCTCTCGCAAGAAGAGTTGGAACGCGGCCTGGTCACGGCCTCTGGCGGCAATCACGGGATGGGTGTCGCAACCGCTGGCGCGATGACCGGGACGAAGACGACTATTTACCTGCCCGAAAGCACGCCCCATTCGAAGGTCGAAAAACTTCGGAAAATAGCGACGGAAGTTATCGTAGAAGGGGCCGTTTGGGATGATGCAAATGCCCTCGCTCTTGCCGCCGCCAAAGAGGGAAAACACTATGTTCACCCTTTCGCGAATGCCAGTGTGATCGCCGGGCAGGGCACCGTCGGCATTGAAATTATGGAGGACGCACCCGATCTCGATATCCTGCTGGTTGCCATTGGCGGCGGGGGACTAATTTCCGGCGTGGCATCTGCGGTCAAGGCCATCAAACCCGACATCAAGGTAATCGGCGTGGAGGCCATTGGCGCCCCCACCCTGAAAACAAGTCTCGACGCAGGCAAATTAACGACCTTAGAGAAAATCGAGACTCAGGCCGGTACGCTGGCTCCGCGCCGTTCGGAAGAGATCAATTTCCGAATTATTTCCCATCTCGTTGACGATATCGTCCTCGTTTCAGATGGGGAGATGAAGAAAGGCGCAGAGTGGCTCTGGCAGAATGTCGGCCTCGGGGTTGAGCTTTCCGCCGCCGCGGCGATCGCCGCACTACAGTCCGGGCGCTTCAGCCCTGCGGCCTCCGCGAAAACCGGCGTTATAATTTGCGGCGCCGGACCAGACGGGTTTGACCTTTCCGGAAAGTGAATTCGCCGCGCACGGTTTCGATTGACCATCCCACCCTTTGCAACGTAACCTGATCAAAAACAGGGAAATACAATATGTTTTGGGGAGATACATGTCTGATTTTTTATGGGAGAAGTCTTACCCCAAAGGGGTAAAATGGGAAATCGAGATCGAGGAAAAGCCGGTCTATGTGCTTCTGGATGAAGCCGTAAAAAAATGGCCTAATAACTATGCCATCGATTTTATGGACAAGCGCTATACCTATGCGGACCTCGACGATATGGTGGACCGGGCGGCGAAGGGTTTTCGCGAACTGGGCGTGAAAGAAGGGGTGCATGTCGGTCTATACCTGCCTAATCCGCCCCATTACCTCGTCTGCTTCT
>CALEMG010000447.1 GCA_937910835.1 uncultured Alphaproteobacteria bacterium
CGGCTGTAAAATATCGGCAAAATCCATGCTGCCATATTTTTCGTGTAGTCTGGTCCAGGCGTCAATCGCACCGGGGATCGTGACCGAGTGTATATTCGTCGGATCCATTTTATCGAAACCATTGGACAAGAGATAATCCGCCGTCAATGCCATCGGCGCCTTGCCGGAACCGTTTAGCCCCTCGATCTGGCTTCCGCCGCCCATAGCAACAAGGGCGAAGCAGTCCCCGCCAATACCTGTCTGCATTGGATCAACAACGCATTGAATAGCACAGGCCGTAATTGCAGCATCCATCGCGTTCCCGCCCGATTTCAGAACACTCAGCGCCGCCTGAGAGGCCTGCGTATTGGAAGTGGCGACTGCGCCTTTCAAGCCATAGGTTACGGAACGACCGGCCTTATAAAAATTACGCACGGGAAACCCTCTTTTTCTTTCGTGATTGGGAAAAAGGAATAATACGCGATGTCGAGCCGCTGTGTAAAATCACAACGGCTCATACTGGAACTTTTTCCGCAAAGTGGAAAGAGAAGGATTTTCTACCAGAGCCGGACAATCACATATTTTGTGAAAGCGTCGTCGACCTTCATCTGGCTGGCGGCCCGCCAGGCAGCCAGCGCATCATCATAGCTGTCGAAAAACCCACGAACATCTATATCGCCTGGATCGACGAAGTCCTTACCCCGGGTATCTGTTACCTTGCCTCCGAAGACAACAAACAGGCCCTTCGCTGCCTTTGAATTCGCCTCTGACATAACATTCCTTTACCAAAATGCTGGCTGCGTTTCATAAATACGAGCCGGTTATAGAGAGATTGCCAAAAGAAGCAATATACCGCGGCAAATATTAAGAAAAGGATTATTCCCAATTATCACGCGACGCCGACAATCCAAAGGAAACCACCGCAAGAGAAACCAGTACGTGATAAATATTCAGTGGATCCAAGCCAGTATTCAGCGACAACCATTTTACGGCAACATCCGACAGAATAAAGCAGGCAACGCCCAGAATAAGATACATGGCCAGCACGCCGGCTGAAAGAAGCCTGACCAAGCCTACCAGAAAAATAATGCCTACCAGGCCTATCTGGACATTTGGCGAAAATCGCCATTGCCCATGCAGCAACGCAGCGCACAGAAGAACAAGGAGAGTTAGCAGTACCCACCAGTAGAACCGGATGAAAAAATCGGCGAAAAGCCCGGCTACTGCTCCAAGCGCAAAAGCCGCTATGCCGATCGAGCCGGCAAAATATTTTGCCGTCGTGTGATAGGGCTCTACCGCTTCAAATCCAGCAAATTTAAAACCACCAAGCGCCGCCGTCACGCCAATGCAGACCGCACCGAAACCCCAGAAAAGATTTGCTGGAAAAAAGGCCTGCCGCGCCAGATTTAATGAAATCAAGCAACATACAACCAGTATTGCTTCAAACGCGACAACCAAATTCATAATGAGGGAGTATACCCTCTTGCACGGCTTTGTCTACAAACCCATATAGCGTTAATCTTTGATCATTTTCCTGCTTCATGCTATCGGAGATAGCCGTAAAATCAGGAGAGGCCCGATTACCAACCCGCCGCGTAAATCAATCAAATCCCTGCCAATTGCGACTGTTTTGGCGTTTAGTTTTGGCACTCTGGTCGTTATTACGGTCATCATAGTCCTTGGTATCAGCCTGATCTCCGGCCTTACCAACACACGGGATCTTCTGACTGATAAAGCTAGCGCGGCAATGGCGGCGGCACAAAATGACTTTGTCGAGCTTCTCAATCCGGCGGCATATGAGGCCGTCTATATCGCGGAACTTATCAACGCGGGCCGGATCGACATTAATGACCGCGAACAGCTGGCCGACTTTCTACTGGGTGCCATCGCCGGCACGCCGCAAATCAACACTCTCACCTTTGTGGCGCCCGATTTGCGGGTTACGGCCTCTCATCGGCAAAGCAAGGAAATCCTGAGATTCGATGAGAGCAAAGATCCTGTCGCAAAACGCGGCATTGCCGATCTTGCCGCCCGTGAAAAAGGCAGTTGGGGACCACTTGTATATGTCCCGACACTTCAGCAAACGGTTCTGAATTTCAGGGAACCCGTGTTTCAGGATGAAAAGTTTGTTGGCGCTCTGATTGCAACAATTACAGTTAGCACAGTGAACACGCGAATGAACGCCGCCCCGACACTAGGCAACAGCAAACGCTTCATTCTGTATGGCGATGATCGGGTATTGATGGAACAAGGTACTGATCATTCATCCGTCGGCCTGGATATTACAGACGCAGTTCCAAAATTGGGTTCGATAGAGGATCCGGCACTGCGGGCAATCTGGTCCAACAAAGCCGAACCGTTGAAACTGTTAAGCGATCAAGCCACCTTCAATAGCCATTATCTTGAGGTTGACGGTCATGGCTATTTATATTTTTACAAGGAGCTCACCGGATACGCCGACAAGCCTTTTACAATCGGTTACTGGCTCCTCAATGACGAGGTTTCAGTTGAACTACGCCGATTAGTAATAGCCGGACTGGCCGGGCTCGGCGTCATGTTCTTGAGCACTGTCGTTGCCATTGTAATTGGGCGAAAGATATCGCGACCCGTACTTGCCCTGTCAGAAGCGTCACGGCAAATCTCCAAGCTCGATTTCAACGCCGTCAAAGCCCTTCCCCAAAGTCGCTTTACTGAAGTAAACGAAGCAAACAACGCATATAACAGCATGCTTCGCGGTCTATCCTGGTTTGAATCCTATGTCCCTAAATCACTGGTTCGCAAACTCATGGAAAGTGGGGAAGCGAAATCAGAACAACGGGTTGTTACTGTCATGTTTACGGATATTGCGGGCTTCACCCCGCAGGCCGAAAGCATGAAAACAGACGAAGTTGCAGATTTTCTCAATCATCATTTTGAGCTCGTCACCGCCTGCATCGAAACGGAGGGCGGCACCGTCGATAAGTTCATCGGCGACGCAGTGATGGCATTTTGGGGCGCGCCTGAACGGCAAGAGGATCATGCCGATCGCGCTTGCCGGGCGGCAAGTGCAATTAAAAAGGTCATAATGGCAGACAATGAAAAACGGCGGCGCGCAGGCCGCGGCGAGGTTCATATGCGCATTGGCATTCATACTGGGCCACTGGTTGTTGGCAATATCGGCTCGACGGGACGGCTCAACTATACTGTTGTCGGCGATACCGTGAACATCGCCCAGCGCATGGAGCAATATGGCAAGACATTGTCCCCCGACCAAACAGACGAAGTGTTCATCCTGATGACGGGTGCCACCTATGATGCCAGCCATGATATCCGCGCCGAAAAAATCGGCGACACCCAGCTAAAAGGCCGACATGATCCGGTGACTATTTATCGGATGAATGACTAAAACTTATCACGAAGGTTGATAATAAGGGTTGGTTCCGTCTGCATGGTCGGTCACATCCAGCACTTCAGTGATGGATGGTACCAGATTCTGAATTTCCACAGCAACGCCCTGCTTCAGCGTCACATCCGCCATGCCGCACCCCTGGCAGCCACCGTCAAGGCGGACATAGGCACGGTCCTTCTGCAGGTCGACAAGAGTAATCCGTCCACCATGGGCCGCGATCGAAGGGTTGATCCTTTCCTCCAGCAGCTTTTGGATGGCAGCGCCTTCAGCTGTTTTCAGCCCCGGTTTCGGCAATGACTCACGATAGTCCAGAACGGCCGTTATTTCCGGGATATAATGACGGAGCATATTCTGAATACCGGTCAGCATTGAAAAGGCGGGCCCCTGAAACTTCAGATAAAGCTTGCCGTTCTTATAGCTGTGCAAAGAGACATCGCCGCCCGACTGGGTCACCGCTGGAACAATCCGGGTTGAAAGCAGGTCCTTGATCTGTTCAACGATCTCCGCATCGAACTCGCCGGGAGCTTCGTCATCTGCATTCTCCCTGACGGCCGGGTCGCCACTTTGAAAATGCGCAACGATGGCACCGAATATTTCCGTCCGGAGCGACGACCAGTCCTTCGCATCCGCCTTTGCGACGATAATGCTTTCCTCCTTCAAGGTAACGGACGTAACGCCGTCGATTGTATAAAGGCGCGCCGCCAAGGGCGATTTCTCCGCTGCTTCCTCTCGCGAAATAGCAAGCGGGCCGTTTTCAAAGATTCTTTCGGCAGGCAAAAATTCAAGCTCGGTTGCCGTGTCGCCTGGCTTCGTCTGGATAAACATCTTTTCGTCTCTGTTGTCACTTATGTGAAGACTGACTGTTGTGAAAATGCAATAAAGGCCGCATCCACAGTCTTAAACTAATAAAAAAACTGGAGAAAACAATGGCGAAGTTTGTCAGGACCGATCTGGAAGATACACCCGAAGGTAAGATCGCGCGTGTAACCATCGATAACCAGCGGAAACTCAATACGCTGAACTCTATCGTGATCGGAGAGTTGAACGAGACACTGACTCACCTCGACAAAGACAAGAGCATCGCCGTTCTCATCCTGACAGGGGCCGGAAACAAGAGCTTCGTCGGCGGGGCCGATATTTCCGAAATGGCGGAGCTAAACCCAGACTCCGCTCGAGTTTTTATCACCAATATGCACCATGCCTGCCACAAGGTGCGATATTTCCATGCGCCAGTTGTTGCCCGTGTGAACGGTTTTTCGCTTGGCGCCGGCATGGAGCTCGCCGCGGCATGCGACATGATCGTCGCTTGCAAGAGTGCGCAGTTTGCAATGCCTGAAGTACGCGTCGGCATTCCTTCTGTAATTGACGCCGCGCTGCTGCCGCAAATCCTGGGCTTTAACCTTGCCCGCGACCTGGTTTTGACGGGCCGCAGCCTGAGTGCGACGGAAGCCCATGATGCGGGCCTTGTCCAGCGTTTGACCAAAGATGATACCCTTGACGAAGAAGTCGACAAGGTGGTTGCGGAAATTCTTGACGGCGGCCGAAATGCGATGGCCATTCAGAAACAGCTCTGCAACGATTGGGAAAATAATACCCTGCGTGATGGCATTCAGCTCGGGATTGAGGCCTTCTCACATTCCTATGAAAGCGACGAGCCCCACAAGATGATGGAAAAATTCCTTAACCGACCTCGCTAGCATTCCGACCCTACCAATTGTCGACGCGCAAATTCATTACCTATAATGGCAAAGTTTTGTTATGAAGGAGCCATGATTTTTGCCGCGTCGGGGGTGGGCAGCCAGTGTTGGTATACTTATACAATGTGTTTTCGGGAGGCAGCCGCCAGTCACTGTCGGTTGAGGCAGTGGACCGCCTTTTTTCCAATGAAAGCCATTCTCCCCTGCTCAGACGGCGCCGAGCTCGTGTTATCCTGTCCCGGGTCCGTTTTTTAAGCCTCCTGTGCGTAATTACCTTTCCTGTCGGTTTCCTGTTGGATTTCGCAACATTCGATGTCGAAGGCTATGTCACCCTCGGGATCACGCGTGCCCTGATGGCCGTCCTTTTTCTTTCGCTTTTCTTTGGGATAAGTGGCGGGGAAACCCTACGGGACGCGTATCGGGCACTCGGCATCTTTTTCGCGATCCTACTGACCTTTCAGACGATGTATCAGCCCTTACTTGATATCACGGACATTTTCGCGATCACCAGCCTTGCCGCCGCCGGATATCTGTTGTTCCCCTTCCTGATCGTTGGATGTATCGCCATCTTTCCGCTCACAGTCAAAGAAGCGGTTCTCACGCTGATCCTCTTCTTCGTCATACAGATGTTTATTCTTATCCTCATGCCGGAAAATGCAGATCCACATCAACGGCTCGGAATCCTGCTCACCCTTATGGTGACAGGTTTACTGTGTGTGTTTGCCGCCATCAGCCAGCTTCTGTATATATCTCTGTTGATCGATCAGGCCTCCATCGACTCGCTGACACAATGCTATAGCCGCAACAGCGGCGAGGAAATTATCGATGTGCAGTTCAAGATATCCAAACGGCAGAACATGCCATTCTCTCTCGTTTTCATCGATCTGGACAACTTCAAGGCCATAAATGACCGCTATGGTCATGAGGCAGGTGACCGGGCTCTGGCCAACGCTGCCGCGAGCATCCGCCGCAACGCACGCGGATCGGATGTTATTGTCCGATGGGGAGGGGAGGAATTTGTGATTCTTTTGCCCAATACAGATGCAGAAGGGGCGCTCAAATCCATCCGGCGGCTTCGCAATATCGGTCTCGGCGCGCGCCCTGATGGCAAGTTGATGACGGCCAGCTTTGGTATTGTCGATCGACAAAATGCCAATGTCGGGGACTGGTCCGCACTGGTCGATATCGCGGACAACCAGATGTATGAGGCAAAGTCACGCGGTGGCAATGACATTTCTATCTATAGTCCCCCGGATGAGGAAGAAACCGAGCTTAAACTTGATGATCTGGCGGCCGCCGAATGATCCTCAAAATTCTCTCAGTCGTTTTTATTGTCCTGTTTATTGCGCGCATTCTGTTTGCCCGAAAACTGAAGGAAATGGGAAAGGCCGCCGACCGCACCCTCAATCTTTTCCTGATCGCCATCGCGATTTATCTCGGGCTGCAGGCGCTGTTTGTATATGCGATGGCGTGATACCAGATAGTGAGACAGGCCGCTGCTTCAAAGGAGATCTAACATGCCCACCACAAGACTTGAAACGGATACAATGGGGGAAATCTCTGTTCCAGCGGATCGCTATTGGGGCGCACAGACTGAACGGTCTCTTGAAAATTTCAAAATCGGCACGGAACATCTGCCCGCCCCCCTCATTCGTGAACTTGGTCTTCAGAAAAAGGCCGCGGCACTCAGCAACCAGATGCTGGGGCACCTTGAAACCCAACTCGCCGGTGCCATCATCATGGCAGCTGATGAGGTTATTGCGGGTAAGCTTCTTGATCATTTCCCACTTGTTATCTGGCAGACAGGCTCAGGCACACAAAGTAATATGAACGCCAATGAGGTGATCGCGAACCGCGCCAATGAAATTCTGGGCGCACCGCTCGGACAAAAAAGGCCGGTCCATCCCAATGATCATGTCAATTTGGGCCAAAGCTCCAACGACAGTTTTCCAACCGCCATGTCGATCGCCGCGGTCGAGCAGATTACACACCACCTGCTCCCCGCGCTCGCGCATTTCCATCAGGCACTTCGGCAAAAAAGCGATACCTTTGCCGATATCATCAAGATCGGCCGTACGCATACGCAGGACGCCGTGCCCATCACACTCGGTCAGGAGTTTTCCGGCTATGCCCGGCAGGTGGAACTCGGCATGGCGCGCCTGAAGGAGGCGCTCCCCCGGGTTATGGAACTCGCGCAAGGCGGCACCGCCGTCGGCACGGGGCTCAACGCCGCGCCGGGTTTCGCGGAAATGTTCGTCTCAAACCTTTCCGATTTGACCGGCCTCCCCTTTACCAGCGCGGAGAATAAGTTCGAGGCGATTGCCGCCCATGATGCGCTGGTGGAGCTATCGGGCGTTCTGAATGTGATCGCGACGAGCGCCATGAAAATCGCCAATGATATACGCTTCCTCGCCAGTGGGCCGAGAAGCGGCCTGGGTGAGTTGATCCTCCCGGCGAATGAACCCGGCTCTTCGATCATGCCGGGGAAAATCAACCCAACCCAATGCGAGGCGGTAACGCAGGTCTCGGCGCAAGTCATGGGCAATCATGTGACTGTCACCATTGCCGGTTCCAACGGTCATTTCGAGTTGAACGCGTTTAAGCCGGTAATCATCTATAATGTCCTGCAATCGATCCGGCTCCTCGGTGATGCATTTCAAAGCTTTACCGACAATTGCGTCATTGGAATCGAGGCGAACAAGGCTCGCATTGACGAATTGATGGCGCAATCACTGATGCTGGTGACCGCGCTCAACCCGCATATCGGCTATGATAACGCCGCCAAAATCGCGAAAAAGGCCTATGCTGACAACAGTAGCCTGAAGGAAGCCGCCCTCACCCTCAATCTCCTGACCGAGGAACAATTCAACGACTGGGTCCGCCCCGAAGATATGGTGGGAAAATAGCAGGAAAATATTGGAGCGGGCGAAGGGAATCGAACCCTCGTCGTAAGCTTGGGAAGCTTCTGCTCTGCCATTGAGCTACGCCCGCGCTCCAACAGTTAAGTACAGAAAGTCTCAATTCTCCGCAACAGAAATTCTTGACAGTCCATATTCATAGCGATAATCATTTCGATGTGGTGATTTGTGCCGACCGGCTTGCGGCCACATAAAAGAAACGCTAAAAGGTCGGGGCTCGCAGGAACCCTGATCGATGGTCGGGGTTTTTTTATGCCTCGAGGATGAAATGACAAACGAAAAAGAGACGGCGCAAGCCAGCGCCAAAAGCTATCGCACCGCCACAAAACTGGAACGCGGCGGCACGAAACGTTCCCAGTTTAACGAAACAAGCGAAGCCATCTTTATCAATTCCGGCTTCGTCTATGACAGCGCCGAACAGGCGGCCGGGCGTTTCAAGGGTGAGAATGAGGGATTTATTTACTCCCGCTACGCCAACCCGACCCTTTCCATGTTCGAAGACCGGATGATCCTTCTCGAAGACGGGGCGGAAGCTGCCCGCGCGACCGCGAGCGGCATGGCCGCCGGTAATGGCGCCCTGATGTCGCTGTTGAAGGCGGGTGATCATGTGGTGGCACCATAGGCTCTTTTTGGATCTTGCCTCTATATTATCGAGACGATCCAGCCGAGGTTCGGTGTTAATGTCACCCTGATTGACGACACCGACAATGATCAGAGGAAAGAAGCACTCAATGAAAAGACGTCCTGTGTTTTCTTTGAAACCCCGTCCAACCCGGCGCTCGAGATCATGGATATCGCCGCCATCTCCGATCTAGCCCATAAGGTCAGCGCTAAGGTCATTGTCGATAACGTCTTTGCAACGCCGATCTTGCAGCATCCCCTCACTCTGGGCGCCGATATCGTGGTTTATTCTGCCACCAAGCATATCGACGGGCAGGGGCGCTGTCTTGGCGGCGTTGTTTTGGGGTCGGAGGAATTTGTCGAAGACACCCTCGCCCCCTATCTTAAGCATACCGGCCCGGCACTTAGCCCGTTCAACGCCTGGAACATGCTGAAAGGCCTTGAAACGCTGGAGCTGCGCGTACAAAAGCAATGCGACAACGCGGAGAAGGTCGCCGCATTCCTTGAAGATCACCCTGCGGTCAGCCGCGTTATTTTCCCCGGCAACGCATCACACCCGCAGCATACCCTCGCCATGCAGCAAATGGCACGCGGCGGCACGCTTGTCACCTTTGAAGTCGCCGGAGGTCAAGAGGCCGCCTTCTCCGCTCTCAACCGGCTGTCGCTGATCGACATCAGTAATAATCTCGGCGATGCGAAATCACTGATCACCCACCCGACAACGACAACCCATTCCAGCGTTGATGATGCTATCAAGCAGGAGCTTGGTATCACCGAAAGCATGGTACGGATGTCCGTCGGGCTGGAAGACGTAGATGACCTGATCGATGATCTGGGC
>CALEMG010000448.1 GCA_937910835.1 uncultured Alphaproteobacteria bacterium
GCAGGTGCGCGCGTCAGCCGGACGGCGCGGCCCGATATTCCCATCGCGGCGGCCTATGAGACCTATATCCTGCTGCTGCGGGCGGCCACGTCCGGCGCGCTCACCGACGAGCAGCTGCAACGCTTCCGTAAAATCGCCGCCGAAGCGGATCCCGGCGATAAAAGCTATCTCACCTTGATGGCGCGGGCCGGAACCTTGCCGCATAAGGAATGGCTCCGCATTAATAACGAGCGGCTGATGATGGGGCGCAAATGGGCAGAATTCTTCGGGGAGTGGGATATTCTTATCTGCCCCGCCGCCGCCGGACCGGCTTTTCCGCAAAACCAGAAGGGGGAGCGGCAGGACCGGATGATCGATATCAACGGTAATCCTCAGCCCAGCACCGACCAGATGTTCTGGGCAGGCTACCCGAATATGGTTGATCTGCCCTCCACCGTGGTGCCGGCAGGGATCACGCCGTCCGGCCTTCCCGTCGGGTTGCAGGCTGTCGCCGCCTATGGCGAGGACCGCACATCACTCCGGCTCTGTCAGCTGATCGAGGAGGCGTTTGGCGGCTTCACCCCGCCGCCCGGCTATGGTTGAGCCGTGCGTAGCCTTAACCCCAAAGACTCCCCGAAAATGCCTTAATTTCGGCAGCCTTTGATAAGAGACTGTATTTAAACGAGAAATAAACTTCCACACGATAGGAGTTTAAAGTTTTCGTAAAAATGCAGACAGATAGCAAGACTTTGTAAAGAAAATCTTGCTACCTCTTGTCGCAGGATGACTGCGCCGATGCGCCTCGGTCTGAGCGGCGAATATGGACCGGGATGACGGCGGAACTTCTGCTTTGGAGGCAAAAATGGCCTATGCCATTCCGATGATCGAGCCGCAAACCCGTAGACGGGCGATTGCCTATTCAGGCATCTCCTGGACCTGCCTGATTTTCGGGCCCTTTCCGGCGTTGTACCGGGGGCATGTCCTCGGTTTTGTCGGGATGTCGCTGGTCAATCTGGCGACACTTGGCTTCTCCATACCGGTTTTCATCTTCGTTTATAACGCCTGGCACTATCATTCGCTGATGTCGCGGGGGTATAGGCCGGCGCGGGACAGCTACACCGCCGTAACAGAAGAAGCCGTCCGTATCCCGCCGAGCTTTCAAGATAATATGGAAGATATTTACGACACCGGCGAGACGCCACGGGCACAACGGATTCGCCTTGCGTCGCCGAAATTATCTGATCGCCTGATCGATGATCACCATCAGGGATCCTTACTGAAGAAATAACTTACTTGCTACAGCAGCATTACGCTGGTCGTGACATGGGCCACCGGCTTTGCCGCATCGCCCATATGTAAACTCACATCCCCATAGACGAGCCGCTTGCCGGACTTGATGATACGTGCCTCGGCGAACAACTCTTCCCCCTCCGCCGGACGGAGGAAGGTCGTCTGCATATTGACTGAGGTCATGGAAATGAAGGATCCCGCATTTGCGGCCACGGCAAATACCATTGCCGTATCGGCGAGCGCCATGATTGCCTGCCCGCAGATCATGCCGCCCAGGCGGTTGATCCTGTCCGTTGCGGGAATGCGCAACGTTGCGCTGCCCTTCGTGACTTCGGTGATGGTGATATCCAGCTCCTTGATCCAATCGGCGAAGCTGTTTTCAAAAAATTCCTGTGCTTCCGTAAGAGTGATTTCAGACATGCGGCCCTTTATTGTTAGATTTCTGCCAAAAGCACAATGGCGCATGTTTTTGGCCGGGGCAACACAATAGGGTTGGTCTATATCCACCATCGACTGCGTTTTTCTGTAGCAATGAAAGCTCCCCCTTTACCTGCGTCGCGATTTCTCTAATACTTCGGGAAAACATGCAGGGAGCAAGGAATGTTTATTTCACAGTTATTGACACGCGCGGTCCAGACCAAGCGCGACAGCATCGCTACTATTTGTGCCGGACGGGAACGAACTTATGGCGAGTTTGCCGAGCGGGTGCAGAAATTCGCGGGCGCGCTTAGGGCCCTTGGGATCACGAACGGGGAGCGGGTGGCGATCCTCGCCCATAATTCCGATCGTTATCTTGAGTTCTACTATGCGACGCCTTGGGCGGGCGGGGTGTTCGTGCCCGTGAATACGCGGCTTGCGGTGCCGGAGTTTGCCTATTGGCTGGACGATTCAGGCTCGGAAATTCTGCTCGTCGATGATGCCTTTGCGCCCGCCGTGCCGGAGCTTAAAAAGCGGGTCGCGAGCTTGCGGGAGATTATCTATATCGGTGACGGGGATACTCCGGAGGGCATGCTGAATTACGAGAGCCTCATTGACAGCCATGATCCGGTTGAAGATGCCGGGCGTGGATTTGACGATATTGCCGGGCTTTTTTATACCGGCGGGACGACCGGCGTCTCCAAGGGAGTAATGCTCAGCCATACAAATTTCGTCACCAATACGCTGAACGCGATGCCTTGCTTCAGTTTTGAAGAAGACGCTCGCTGGCTGCATGTGGCGCCGATGTTTCATATTGCCGATGGCGCGGCGGTGTTCGGCACGACCATGGGACTTGGGGTCCATGTCTTCATTCCGGGCTTCACGCCCAAGGGCACGATGGAAGCGGTGCAGCAATACAAGATCACCAATACCCTGCTGGTGCCGACCATGGTCAATATGGTGGTCAATGACCCGGATATTGCCAACTACGATATGTCGAGCCTGAAAGATATCATCTATGGCGCCTCCCCAATGCCGGAGGCGGTGATCGTGAAAGCGCTGGAGGTTTTGCCGGACGCGGGCTTCACCCATGCCTATGGCCAGACTGAATGTGCGCCACTTGTCACCTTTACGGGACCGGAATTCCATGTGATGGAGGGGCCGAACGCCGGCCGATTTAAATCGGCGGGGAGGCCTGCTTACGCGGTTGAGGTACGTATTCTTGATGAGAATGACGAGGAGGTGCCCTATGGCACCGTCGGACAGATTTGCGTGCGCGGCGCGAACGTCATGCTCGGTTACTGGAACAAGCCCGAACAAACGGCGGAAGCGCTTCGCGGTGGCTGGATGCATTCTGGCGACGGTGGCTATATGGATGAGCAGGGCTTCGTCTATGTCGTCGACCGGGTGAAGGACATGATCATTTCCGGCGGGGAGAATGTGTACTCTGCCGAGGTCGAGAATGCGGTTTATCAGCATTCGGCGGTCGCTGAATGCGCCGTCATTGGTATCCCCCATGAAACCTGGGGCGAGCAGGTCCATGCCATCGTCCGTCTTCACGAGGGGCAGGACGCGACGGATGCCGAGATTATCGAATTCAGCCATACCCTGATTGCCGGGTTCAAATGTCCGCGCAGCGTCGATTTCGTGACCGATCCCCTGCCGCTTTCGGGAGCGGGCAAGATCTTGAAAACCGAGCTGCGTAAACCCTATTGGGCTGACAAGGAAAAACAGGTCAGCTAACGGCTGAGGATTTTACTCCCGCCGCGAGCAATCGCGGATTTCGACCCGCCGTCGGGGCAGGCTGCTGCTGTTATCCTCGCCCCGGCCGATCATATAGAGCGCGGCCTTGTTGAGCCCGGCCTCTGTCAGAAGATCGGTGACTGCAGCGGCACGCTGACGCGACAGGCGGTAATTATCAAAGCTTGATCCACTCGGGTCCGAATGGCCGGAAATCACGATGAAATGGCTGCCGCCGTCGAGATACCGGCCCGCCAGCTTGCGGATCAGGCTTTTTGTCTCTTCGCCGGACACTGCGGTTGAGCCGACCTTGAAGGTTACCACCATATGCGGCGATTGATCCCAGCAGTAATCTGGGATGGTGGCGACAATCCGCTTGGTATGATCGAGTTCCACTTCGTTGAGGGCGTAAGAGATCCGGCCAAGCCCTTCTTCGAGGTTATCGAGTGCGGCGGCGGAAGTTGCGGCGCTGCGTTCTAGGGAGTCCAGCTTCAGCTTGAGATTTGCCGTATCCGCCTGTTCGCGTTGTTGCGTCGTCTTGGCAAGGGTTGTGATATTGTCGCTATTCTCCCGTGCGATCTTCTCTATAGTTCCGATTTTGTCTTCAAGGCTTGCAAGGCGCGTGTCCTCCTCTGGCGTCTCTCCGCCATAAAGGGGTCCGAGATTTTCGACCGGCACGGCAAAGGGCAGGCGGGTGCTGCCGTTGAAGAACAGCTCAAAACGGGAAGTGGAACCGAGATAGAGAACCGGCTCTGCGCCATCTTTCTGATTCAGTTGCACGACGGGGAAGCTGAAAAAGCTGGTCAGGCTTCGCTGGAATTTTTCCGACACCGCCACTTCCTCGGGCAGGTCGGCAAGATCGCTATGACAAAGGTTCGACATGTTGAGCGCCGGATAGAGGGTTTCAGTCTCCGTCGCGGCAGGGACAATCTTCTTGTCCGCCACCATGATGATGCATTCGCGTAAATCCCGCGCCTGATGGGCGGCATAGAGGATTGATCCGGTGGACGCCAGCACCAGAAGCAGGATCGTCACGAAGAAGCGGTGATTGTTGAAGGTACAGACCGCCAGGAAGCGGCGGTAGATGTTGCGCGCGATGTCGGTCGCTTCCGGACCGACGGCAGGATGCAGCGCTTTCTTGTGGCGGTGAAGGGAAAGCGCTAGATGCTCGCGCCCGACGAGGATCTGGGATGGGTTCTTGCGATTGCGTTTGGGCAGCAGGAATACGAACATATGCAGGACGTTGAGGATAAATATCCCAAGGCTGAGACCAATGATCTTAAGCCGCCGGACAGGTTTCAGATGCTTGTGCGATGTGGTCAGGGTGACTTTGATCAGGAGCCAGATGCCGAAAATCACGGCAAGGATAATCGTATAGAGAACCCAAGCTTTCAGGATAATGACCGTAAGTACACCGCCGTTCCTGAACGCGCTGATGAAGAAATCGTCAAGCCCAGCAAACTGCTGATATTGCAGATCGAACACGCCATAGTGCAGCGTTTCAAAAAACAGCCCGAAGATAAAGAAATAGCAAAGCACCAGAGTGGTCAGAAACGGGACCAGCAGCGCGAGGTTATAGGTGCGGTTCACCCGCATGTGTATCTCGCAGAAAATTTCATCATCAAGGGCCTTGTTTCGGCAGCGCACCCCGGCACGCGTTATTCCTTCACATTGCATTGTTCTGACGCCTCTTGGTTTTAGGAAGCAAATAAACTTAAAAATAGTAAATAAAATATAATAAACAAGCATAAGGTGTATTTGCACGAAAAATATCCCCCCAGCCTTTGTAAATCCGGGCTTGCGCTTGTCCTTGCTCGCTGATCGTATTAACTAGAGATGATAGATTTCAAGAAAGAGAAGAATATGCCCCAGTATCGATCGAAGACCACCACGCAGGGACGTAACATGGCTGGCGCCCGGGCGCTCTGGCGTGCCACCGGTATGACGGACGGCGATTTCGACAAGCCGATTATCGCGATCGCCAATAGCTTTACGCAGTTCGTCCCCGGCCATGTGCATCTGAAGGATCTCGGCCAGATGGTCGCGCGGGAGGTGGAGAAATGCGGCGGTGTGGCGAAGGAATTTAACACCATCGCCGTCGATGACGGGATCGCCATGGGTCACGACGGTATGCTCTACAGCCTTCCCTCGCGTGAGGTGATCGCCGATGCCGTGGAATATATGGTCAATGGCCATTGCGCCGATGCGCTGGTCTGTATCTCCAACTGTGACAAGATCACACCTGGCATGCTGATGGCGGCGATGCGGCTGAATATCCCGGTGGTGTTTGTCTCCGGCGGGCCGATGGAGGCCGGCAAGGGCATGGCAGACGGCAAGGAAGTTGGCCTTGATCTCATCGATGCGATGATTCAGGCAGCGGACCCGAATGTGACCGACGCAGAGGTGGCGGAAGTGGAGCGCTCGGCCTGTCCGACTTGCGGGTCCTGCTCGGGCATGTTTACCGCCAATTCCATGAACTGCCTGACCGAGGCGCTGGGTCTTGCGCTTCCCGGCAACGGCAGCATGCTCGCCACCCATGCGGACCGCAAACAGCTCTTCCTCGATGCGGCGCGCACCATCGTCGATATCACCCGCCGCCATTATGAAATGGACGAGCCGGGCCTGCTGCCGCGCGAAATCGCCAGTTTCGAGGCGTTTGAAAATGCGATGACGCTGGATATCGCCATGGGGGGCTCGACCAATACAGTCCTTCATCTTCTTGCCGCCGCGCAGGAAGGGGAGGTTGATTTCAAGATGGAGGATATTGACCGCTTAAGCCGCCAGGTGCCGCATCTGTGCAAGGTCGCGCCCAGCATCCAGACTTATCATATGGAGGATGTGCATCGCGCCGGCGGCATCATGGCCCTCTTGGGGGAACTCTCCCGGGCGGAGCTTCTGCATGTGAATGTGCCGACAGTGCATTCGCCGACCATGGCCGAGGCGATTGAGCTTTGGGATGTTGTCAAAACGCGCAGCAATACGGTGCAGGAATTTTACCGCGCCGGTCCCGGCGGGGTCCGCACGACGGAGGCATTCAGCCAGTCGAAGCGCTACCCCGATCTCGATACGGACCGCGAGAACGGCTGCATCCGCTCCAAGGAGCATGCCTATTCACAGGATGGCGGCCTTGCTGTTCTTTACGGGAATATTGCGCTGGAAGGTTGTATCGTGAAGACGGCGGGTGTGGATGAGGGGAGCCTCGTTTTCTCCGGCCCGGCGCGGGTTTTCGAAAGCCAGGACGCGGCGGTCGATGGCATCCTCGGCGACCAGATCAAGGCAGGCGATGTTGTCGTTATCGTCTATGAGGGCCCGAAGGGTGGCCCCGGCATGCAGGAGATGCTGTACCCGACCTCTTACCTCAAATCGAAGGGCCTCGGCAAGCAATGCGCGCTGTTGACAGATGGGCGCTTTTCCGGTGGCACGTCCGGCCTGTCCATTGGCCATGCTTCGCCGGAGGCAGCGGAAGGCGGCGCGATCGGCCTGATAGAGGAGGGGGATCTCATCGATATCGATATCCCGAACCGGACAATTAACCTGCGCATTTCCGATGAGGAGATGGCAGACCGGCGGATCAAGATGGATGCGAAGGGGGATGCAGGATGGGCACCGACTGCACCGCGTGCCCGAAAAATTACCACTGCACTCCGCGCCTATGCCGCGCTCACCACCAGTGCAGCCCGCGGCGCTGTCCGTGACGTGGATCAGCTCAAGCGCTAACCGAAAGCCGCGTCAACAAAGAGGCCCGCTGGTACGCCCGGCGGGCTTTTTTTATGGTTAATATATTGTTCTATCTTAGGTTTTTGCGGAATTACCTTGACCTTGCGCGACCAGATACCTTTAATAGTTGAAAAAAGACGAAAATCTTGCTCGTTTTCAGCCGTTTGAGGGGATCGTATGTTTCGCCGTTATCTTTTCTTGCTAGCATTCATTTTACCGGCTGTCGGCTGCTCTGCGCCAGAACCTATCGGTCCTGTTACCCACCGTCAATTTGACTCGGGATACCAGAAAACTGATCTTCTTCTGCGGGGGACGTTCTCAGGGACGCGTACGGAAGTCTATTTGCATGCTGGAAATTCGAATGGGAATCTGGAAATTTGCGGCTTCTATATCAGCCGGGGCGGCGATGAGGATAGCTGGATAGTGGATTGGCTTGAGGATGCCGAGGTTACCTTGAATAATGAAGGAATTGTCTCCGCCGGTTTTCTTAACGCTCAGTATCAGCCTGATATCGCAAAGGCAGCCTGCGTTGTGACGGCGACGAAGTTCCAGGAAGGACAGCTAAACGGATTTCTTTCAATTTCGGATGGTTGTCACAGTGTCATTATGTTTGGTTTCCGGCGTGACACGTTCTGTTTTGAAATGGCGAGCTCTCTGTCCGATCCAGAGGGTGCCCCTACGATGCTGGGCTCTATCGGCGGCGCTACGGGCAATTTATGAGAAAAACTAATTGCAGCAGGTCTTGGTCTGCGAGAGGAGGGTCTATGGTCTGTCGTTTGTGTCTTTTGCTTTGTGTTGGCGTGCCCATTGCGGCCTGCGCGACGCCCGATACGATTGGGGAGGTTACTCATCGCCCATACGATAAAGATTTCGATAAGCTTTCGCTTAGCTGGGCTGGAACCTTCAAGGGTGCGGCGACTGATATCTATATTAAACGCTTGCAGAACGGAAAAAACCTTCAAATCTGTGGTTTCTATATCGGCAGCACCGGCATGCAGGAAGATTTAACCGCGAAGTGGCTCGCTCAGGCCAAAATTACGTTGAGCGGCGAGGAGATTGTCTCCACCAGTTTTCTACCGCCCGTTTCTTCTCTGAGGAACGCAATAGCTACCTGTGTCATCACCACAACGCCTTATCGACCCGGGATGATTAACGAGAAAATGAGGATCCGGGGCGGAAATGTACGCGGTTCATACTGATAAAATTTTGATCGCTAGAAAGGTTAAATTCGTTGACCAATATATTGATGAATTGCCGGTATCTCATTGTTTTGCTGTCTCTCTGGGTTCTCGCGGCCTGCCAAACGCCTCCGAAGAGTGACCCTGTCTTCAGTGACGCAGAAGTCCAGAAAATGGTTTCCCTGATGGAGCAGGGCGAACTAGAAGGACGCGCAATAACCGCAAAACAAATTAAAGCGGTTTTGATGGGAACAAATGTTCGGGGAATTTCCCGATTTGGTGAAAGAATTGGCTTTTCTCTTTCAAAAGAGGGGGAAAAGATGTTCAAACTCTCTGCCATTTTTTATGATGAGAATGGTGAAGTCATCCGTCAGGATGAGGGATATTGGTGGACAGCGGGCGATAAGAAGCTTTGCGGCAAGTTGAAGACTTATGACAGATACAGGCCACATTGTTTTATCGTTGGATGGGATGGGAACGGCCACTTTCTGACGAATATCCGAGAGGAGCAAGTCTTCTGGTTTCAGGTTGCGCGCCCTGACGGCGGCTCAGTGAAAAGTAAGGACGCCACAGCGGAAAAAACAGATGCTGATCCAGCGCAATTTTCCTATAATCTTGGATCATTTGTTGGTTACAGCGAAGTCTGCGCACAATTTCAGGGCAATGGTGCAGGCAATAAGTTGATCCTTGCCTTGAAACAAAAGTTTAAGAATGACCCGGGATTTGCCCGCGGCTATGACCGTTTTGATGATTATACCGGCTCGGACACTATCATCGGCCTGACGGAATGCGACCGGGTTAAAGAAGCGCTGGAGAAATATTATGCCGCCATTTCATAAGCTGTTCCCCTTTATGAAAAGCATGATAAATGCTTGGTATTTGGTTATTTTAGCTTGCCTTTTTATTCTCGCTGGCTGCCAGACATCTTCACATGAGGTCTCAGAGGAAACAGGAGGGATATCACACAGCGCGTATAAAGCTTTCACTGATAACTCCCCAAAAAACGGGTATCCTGATTACCGGGCGTTTTTCTATAGCAAGACGAATGATGCCTATGGTTTTTCCTATGACTACTCTTCCGTTGTATAAGCGATTTAGCGAGCGCTGGAGTAATTTT
>CALEMG010000449.1 GCA_937910835.1 uncultured Alphaproteobacteria bacterium
CGGATTGTCAAATTTCGGTGTCGGAGACGGGTCCATAACATAGCGCCCGGCAACATTCACTGGATAAGCATAGGTCGTCGCAATATCACCATGACGAGAGATATCTTCATAGAGTTTCACATGCATCAGGCCATACTCTTCGAGCGCATGCATTTTCCGCGTTTCAGTCTCGCGTGGCTCAAGAAATCGAAGCGGCTCCGGTATGGGCACCTGATAAACGAGGATCTGCCCTTCTTTTAGCGGTGTTTCCGGAATGCGATGGCGTGTCTGAATTAAAGTCGCTTTTTCCGTATCTTCGGTGGTTTCGACATCGGTCGTTTTCGCAAAGAATTTGCGAATGCTAACGGCATTTGTCGTGTCGTCCGATCCTTGATCGATCACTTTCAGAACATCATCCGGACCAATGACGGCGGCCGTCACCTGAATACCGCCAGTACCCCATCCGTACGGCATAGGCATTTCCCGGCTGGCAAAGGGGACCTGATAACCTGGAATGGCCACGGCCTTCAGAAGCGCACGCCGGATCATCCGTTTTGTCTGCTCGTCGAGGTAGGCGAAGTTATACTCTGTCTGCTCAAATCTGCTCATAATACTACTCCGCCGCCTCCATCTGTTCTTGCAAGGCATTTGCCCGAAGGCGCCGCACAAGTTCCAGTTCCGATTGAAAGTCCACATAATGGGGCAGCTTGATATGCTCAACAAAGCCAGTCGCTTGGATGTTGTCGCTATGAGAGAGGACAAACTCCTCATCCTGCACCGGCGCGACTTTGTCTTCACCCAACTCTTGCCAGCGAAGGGCGCGATCAACGAGAGCCATGGATATCACTTTGCGCTCACAATGGCCGAAAGCCAGACCATAGCCGCGCGTAAATTGGGCGGGCTCCTTCTTAGAACCTTGAAACTGGTTCACTGTTTCGCATTCGCTCACTTTGATATCACCAATTTCTATAGAAAAGCCAAGTTCCTCGGGCGAGAATTCAACCGCCACTTCGCCGATACGAATTTCGCCGACGAAAGCATGATTACGTGCATAGCCACGCTGCGGGGAATATCCGAGTGAAAGAATAAACCCTTCATCGCCGCGCGCGAGATTTTGCAATCGAAGATCCCGGCCGGCCGGAAACTCCAATGGTTCCCGGGTAAGATCACCAACCGATGAGTCAGCGAGTTCCTCTTCCTTGACGGCGGGTTCGATCAGTCCCTCGTCATTCAGAAGTTCAAGCACACGAGGCATATCCGCATCAAGCGTTTCTACCGTCTTTTCTGCAGGTTCTGGCGTCAATCCTTCCGCCGCGAGCGCGAAATCAAGAAGCCGGTGTGTATAATCAAAGGTAGGGCCTAATATCTGACCGCCTGGTAGATCCTTGAATGTTGCGGATATACGCCTATCCAGCGCCATGGCTGCTGTATCAATCGGCTCGGAATAGCCGAAGCGCGGCAACGTCGTTCGATAGGCACGGATGAGAAAAATTGCCTCAATCAAATCACCGCGTGCCTGCTTGATGGCCAACGCCGCGAGTTCTGAGTCAAAGAGAGATCCCTCTGCCATAACCCGGCTAACTGCGTGGCTCAGCTGTTCAGAGATCTGCTCAAGTGTTAGTTCTGCGACATCGGCATTACCCCGGCGTTCCTCCGCCAGATATTGATGGGCATTATCAATCGCCTTTTCGCCGCCCTTTACAGCAACATACATGCCTAAACCTCTATCTTGGTCGTCCGCGGCAAAGCCGCGAGCTGGGTGTGGCTCGTGAAAATCCAGTCAACACCGCGTGGAAACAAAGCGTTATTGGCGGCAACATGCATCCACAAAGACGATGGTTGTTCGTCAACACAAAAACGGCGCGGTTCTTTAATGCCGGGACCTGAAAAAAGAGGCCCCTCATCCTCGATCAACATCTCACTTTCCAGAATAATAGTTGCAGATCGATCTGGATATTCCGCAGACCCAAGCGCAAACTCGCGCGTTGCGCCTAAATCCCGCTCAACGGACATCACAGCAAAAACAGCGCGTTCCAGCTCTTCGACTATCGGACAACCGGCATGGAAGCGAAGATACGCACGGGCTGCCGGAGTATCACATTCAGGGGCCAGCCAGACAGGCGTATCCATATCGGCCAATGTCAGCAAAACGGCAGCCGTCCCCGCAAGTAAGCCATGCGGTGCCTCAATGGATACTGGTAACGATAGGACTGTTGCCGGATTGGACATGGCCTCAAGCAGCGCCCGATAACAAGTCGTCGCGTCTATCACCTTGTCGTCAAATCCACCAACAAGAGAGGGAGCATCTGTTTCCATCATGACGCGTCCTCTCCTCTGACCATGGTGTAAAAATCAACCTTTGTTGCAGCGGCCTTTTTGGACCGATCTTCTTTTTCGGCGATATATTTCTGCTCCAGCGAATGAATTACATGCTGCTTAACCTGTTCTTGCCGCTCAGGACGTTGCAGGAGGGCATCGAACGCCGCAGCAAGCTCAGCATGGCGCCTATCCCGGCCCGCAACATAACCATGGCCGACAATACCGTCCGGAAACTGAAGTGAGCATCGCGTTACGGTCATCTCACCCAAATTAAATCGTTGGCCATTTCCACCAGCCCTGCCCCGCGCCATCACCAGCCCCGTCTCAGGTGGCCGAAGATGCCTATAGTGGACACCACCGTTCTCGCGTTTCCAATGTCTCTCCAAGTCTGCGAGATCTGCACGCGCGAGCACACCCATCCAGTGGCGGCGCGGCTCGAAATTGCTATCGTTAATCTTTTCGGACACAAGCTCTCCCAACCGAGCGCTACCTCGGCATAACTTCGCATTTTGATTAGACAATGAAGGAAGTTTATTTAGATAATGCGGACAGTACATGAAATTTATGTGACAATATCCGGTACCGTCAGGCGAATGTGGCGATGTCTCAGTATGGCATAACATGGCACAAACTGCCTCGATTGGGCCGCGCTTAGCTGCCGCCACTCGGCAATTGCCTGGCTGCGTGCACTCGTCCTCCAATCAATTAAAGCCATCGCCGCGCGGTCAGAGGAAAAGCCGAACGCCAGCAATATAATCGTGGCGCGTACATGATGGCGGAGATGGCAGTCTAAATCGAATTTGTGTCTGACATTTTCGGAGTTAGCAGGCTATATGTTAAATTTCCGCCAAAACCAACTGCGCCTTCTCCCAAACTCATTATTTTTTGTTCTTTCCTGGCTAATCGCACCTTGGCCGCATGCCGTCGAAAGCAAATTGCAGGAAAATCTCTGTTAAGTCCTCTGCGGTCAGGTTGGACTCTGGCCTGTACCATCGAGGAACCCAGTTCAAAGCCCCAATCATAAAAAATTCCGTAATTCTGGGATTACTTATCGCGATACTTTCATCTGCAACGCCTTGTTCAATAAACCTGAGAATAAAACTATCAACCTCACGGGATCGGACAACTATGTCTTCGCGCTGGCTCGGTTTCAATGCGGAAATATCCCCAAAGACCCATGCAGTTCCCTCTTTACTGATCAGGGCTTGAAACTGGCTTCGAATATATCGCTCCAGCTTCTCTATTCCGCTGCCACCGCCCTCGTCCGCTGCTTGAGCCAGTATCAGGCTTTTTTCGATCGCGCTCAGGTGGCAATGATACAGGAGGGCTGTCTTGTCGGAAAAATAGTAGTAAACGGCGGCTGGCGAGATACCTAACGCCTCGGAAATATCGTTGATCGATGTCACGTGAAATCCAGTCCGATTAAACAGATATGCCGCCGTTTGAACCATTGCCTTTCTCTTGCGTTTGAACTCTTCACTTCGCTCAAAAGCCGGGTGTCGGCGTTTTGTGTGCTTGTTTGACTTTTTCGAGCTCAAAGTTTTATCCATTTTCCCTGCCGCCCGGTAGAGGCAACGCCGCTCTCATTCTGCGGCTGCGCGTTTCATTATACCATTTGCCAATACGTGCCGATGCACTTCTGATGGGCCGTCATAGACACGAAAAGCGCGTATGTCACGATAGGTACGCTCAACAACCGTATCACTGGTAATTCCGAGACCACCAAGAACCTGCACACAGCGATCGACAACCCTGTTCAATGCCTCGGAACAATATACCTTGCTCTGGCTGGTTTCCTTGCGGGCCATTTCTCCCTGATCCATTAACCAGGCGCAATGCAAAATCGACAGCCGACAGTGATCCAGGTCAATTTCATTGTCCGCCAGTTGAAACCCTATTCCCTGATGGTAGCCAATGGCCTTGCCAAAGGACTGCCGCCGCTGGGCATAATCAACCGCAATATCATGACATCGCACTGCCTGCCCCAGCCAGCGCATGCAATAGGTCACTCGCGCCGGCCCAAGCCTTACTTGCGCGTTCCGGAACCCTTTCCCACCCTGTCCCAGTATGTCTTCGACTTTCACCTTGACGTCCTTCAATACGACAACGCCATGCCCGCCGGGACTGTTGCTATCCATGGTATCAAGCAGACGAACCATGTTCATGCCCGGCGTCCCTTCGGGAACAAGAAACATGGTTGCGCCAACATCCTCACCGGCTTCATCAAACGTTCTGGCCATTATAATGTGGAGCGCTGCGCCAGGATATCCCGTGATCAGCCTCTTTGTACCATTTATAGTATAGTGATCGCCCTTTTGCCGTGCCGAGGTCTTCATCAAGGACGGATCCGAGCCCGCTCCGTTATCCGGTTCGGTCATCTGGAATACCGTGCGGATCTTACCCTCGACCAGAGGGCGTAGCCATTTTTCGTTTTGCTCCGGCGTTCCAACCTTCGCCAGCAAATTCGTATTTCCCTCATCCGGCGCCTGAATATTCAGGGCCAGCATTCCGAGCGGCGAATAGCAGGCAGCCTCGAATATGACAGCCATACCAACATGGTCGAGACCTAAGCCGCCCCATTTTTCCGGGGCGTGAGGCGACAAAAAACCTGCCTTGCGCGCCATCTCCTGCATTTCCCGAATTAAAGTATCCTCCGGTCCGTGCAGACCCTGCCGAGGATCATGCTCAAGCGGAACAATTTTCTCGCGAATGAACTGTCCTATGCGATCGCGCAGTTCCAAAAGATCCGCAGAATGCGAAAAATCAACCATTATAATGCTCCCGTTTTATAAGATGTATGTGAAGGCGAGCTCAACTCGATGCCCCGCTCAAATAATGTATCAACGCTGCTAATCATTCGTTCCCAGAATTCATCCGTACGCTTACCGCGCTGATGCAGCCCGATATTCAACGTTGCGATTGCTCCCAGCCGGTAACAGGCGAGCGCTTCAAACCATTCTTTATTTTCAACTTTTTGGCCCCGTTCCTTTTCGTAAATCGATACCAGTTCTTCAGCGGAAATATCGCACACAGGCTGCCAGTTATCATGCCAGGCATCCTTATCGGCCATCATCAACAGCCAACCCAGATCCAGATTTTGCGGGCCTATGAACGCGAGTTCCCAATCTATGACCCCGGTCAATTTCGTATTGGCGTATAATAAATTTCCAGGCTGGAAATCTCCATGTACTACGCCTATGGGACCCGGGGCGACTAGGTTACCCTCGAGCTGTGCTGCAAGTTTCTGCCCTTTCGCGAGCCATGTTTTATTTTCCGTTTTGGCCAGTATCGGCGCCCAGAAGGAAAGCTCATCCGACAATTCGCGAACACGGCCCCAGCCAGACAATTCTGGGTTCCAATCATATCCATGAATTTGGGCGAGCGCCTTCGCTCCTTGCTGCCAAATTGGTCCTGTTTCTTCGGGCCGAAAACTAATATGGGGGGCCCAGATCACAAATGTGCGCCCGGGAAGCCGTTCCATTATAATGTATGGTGTTCCAAGTTCAGTTTCGTCCGGCGAAGAATAAGGAACATCCGGAACAGGCAGACCCGCAGAGAAAAGCGCATGGAGCAAAGGTGCCTGACGATAGACATCGGTATTTCCGCTGCGACGCACCCCGAATGGCGCAATTTTCAGAATGTACTCATCGCGCGCCCTGCCCAAACCTGTCGCGGCAAAACCGAATGTCAACCCGGCATGACCATCTGGCATGATCTGGAAATCCAAAATGGATTTCTGCCCATCGCTATCGCGGATAAATTTCAGTCTGAGCCGATCCTCAATTTCTTCGGTACTCAAGCCAGCCTCCCAGTTTTCGATCTATAATTCAATAATTTGAATTTAGATTCAAGTTTTTAATTTATGATTTCATACGGCTGCTTCATCGGCCGCCAAGGGTGCTGTCAGTCTAATGCGACCAGGCCTCTGTTTGGCGCAAAATAGTTCAAACGTGCCCTATTATGCCGCGCGAAGTTGCTGTCACTCGGCCAGTGCGGCATCTCTTTGAAGCTTAAATGTTTTCCGATTTGTTAGGTGGCGTTCACGGTTGAAGTGGTTCTGGACTGATCCGTGAATAGAAACGAATTTCTGCACTTCCGGGATACCTGAATTTCAGCATCGCTTGCTCTCATCGCGGGAGCGAGAGATGTGAATTTTCACAGCGATTGTTCAACCCGCGGCCTGTTTCTCGCGATGCTTCATTTCCAATTACCTTCATCGCGGCACAATATGAACGTAATCTGTCCGGCACAATCACATGAGGTTGACCGTAACATTTCATGAGTTTCTTAAGGAATACCAAGGCTCCCTCGCAATCGCGGCGCATAGAAACATAGGCTTCCAGCACTTCGCCCTCGTGGTAGACGGCAGGCCACAGATAATGAATCCCTCTACTGATCTTTAGAAGAGCTCATCGAGAAGCCATTTCCAATTCGCATAATTGTGAGACAGATGATCTCAGGCGATGTCTTGAAATAGCAGAAGGGGTTCTTTTTTGTCATACTTGGAGGCTAGTCGACGAACAAATGGCCATCAAGAAAATTTCTTCTGACAATGTCATGCCGAAAGCTCATATAAAACAAAGAAAAAGTCCGCTCAAGGCGGCCAGTTCAAATCAGCGAAAAAGGGAATCTGGCGGAGGTAGGGTCCGCCAATATATGGTTCCCGCCCATCCAACCTAGTCTTAAGATTCCTAATTTATCAATATATTTTGACCTACCCCGTCCAAAGTCATACTCTATAATCCAGAATAATTGGGGGACCGATTGGGGGACTGAATTCTCTGAACCGCGTCTTTGAAAGGATAGGATATGGCAATTCACAAACTCACCCCACGAAAAGTTGCGACGGCGGGCGCTGGCAAATATGAGGATGGTGGCGGATTGCGCCTTGTGGTTTCGAACGCGGGCTCCAGGAAGTGGGTGTTACGCTACACCCTCAACAATAGGCGCCGGGAGATGGGGCTTGGGAGTTATCCCGACGTTGGCCTTGCCGATGCCCGTACAAAGGCCTCAGAGCACCGCCAGCAGGCCGCAGCAAATATAGACCCTATCGAAGCCCGTCGCGTCGAACTGGATGCCATACCCGCCTTTACGACCTGTGCCGCCCGTTTTATCCTTTACCATCGGCGCGGCTGGAGAAACACCAAACATGCCCGCCAATGGGTCAGCACTCTCAGGACCTACGCACAACCGGTGATCGGCTCAAAATCGGTGGATACTATCGAGACCAGGGACATACTGGAAATTCTCTCGCCGATCTGGACAACTAAGACGGAGACCGCCAAGCGTGTCCAAGCGCGCATTGAGAACATTCTCGATTTTGCCGCAGCCCATAAATACCGAGACAGGTCCAATCCTGCCCGCTGGCGCGGTCATCTCGATATGTTGCTGGCAAAGCCATCCAAGGTGAGAACGGTTAAACATCATCCAGCTATGCCCTATACGGAAGTTCCGGCCTTCATGACAGAACTCGCAAAGAATGGCAGCGTATCCGCATTGGCTCTCAGGTTCCTTATCCTGACCGCTACCCGCACCAGCGAAGTGTTAAAGGCCCAATGGCCAGAAATTGATCTGGAGAACGCCGTGTGGACCATTCCGGGGGAAAGGATGAAAGCAAGGCGGGAACATCGGGTCCCATTGTCAGATACGATGATGGCCGATTTAAAGGCCCTCCCCCGCCTTGACGGAAATCTGTTTCTATTTCCCGGTGCGCGTTATGGTAAGCCGCTCTCTAATATGGCCCTGCTCCAACTCATGCGCGGCATGGGATATGGCGTCAACGGGACTCGCGGCGACGCTGTCCCGCATGGCTTTCGCTCAAGCTTTCGCGACTGGTCCGGCGAGGTTTCAAGCTTCCCCCGTGACGTCGCCGAAATGGCGTTGGCGCATGTTATTGAGAACAAGGTTGAAGCTGCTTATCGGCGAGGTGATCTGTTCGTTAAACGCAGAAAGATGATGGAAGCCTGGGCATCCTTCTTATCCCTAGAGACGTCTAATATAAATGTAGTGAAAATCGGAAACACAGAGTAAGAGATCATAGTAGGTCGTCACTAATTTATAAAAAAAATTAATCTTTTACCTTAGACCCACTGATCTCGTCTCGATACTTCAAGTATGGATTGAGAAGCTTTGGCGCGTGAGAACTAAAAACTCGGCTGATTGACGCCTCTACTTTTGATGGCTCAGTTTCTCGCTCGATCTTAGCTAATTTTTCTGTGACGCCATAGTAATCCAGCCATGCTTTTAAATCACTGACTTCAAAACCTTCGTAAATACTTTTGTCCATCTGTTGAACAATTCTGACAGTCATAGAAATTAGTGAGGAAATATCCTTTAGCGTGGGCCTTCTCTCACTAAAATGGCACAAGATACAATCCACAGATAAACCGCTATATTCCTTACTTATAGTCTCTTCATTTTTTTGCAATAAACGTTTCTGGTCATGTTTAAGCTTAGCATTTGATTGGGAGTGAACAACGTGGTTACGCCAATGAAGAAGTAAAGCGGCACCAGACACCCTATATTCCTTTTTACCTACTAGCTGATAGGCAATATCAACAAATTTCTCCGCAATTGAAACTGTCTCTTTTTTCTTGCTACTATTTGGAGGAGGATTCTCTTTTAACTTCCATTTTTCCCGCACCTCGGAAAACTGGGAAAGAGTACTTATTGCTAAAATATATTGCCTCAATGCTTCAGAGACGTGCACTAGAACCGTTTCGAGGACATATTTACGTGTTTTTCTGACAGCAATTTCTTGATCTACAGGGGCCCACGAAATATTAAGCCCTGCTGGCTTTAGATAGCCGTTATCAACTGCGTCCAGCCCGACAACAATTGTATTGAGATTGAATACAGCGTTCCCGACTGTTTTTTTAAAATTGCTCAAGGCTTGCGTATGATTTTTATCCGATAGTTTGGCGTTGTCAGGAATTGAACCTGCTCCTCCTGCTTTCATGATTGGTTTCCTCTAATCGACAGGCGTGCTACCAGTACACTACAACGCCGCTTGGATTATTAGCACGTTGAAGGATTTCTGACAATTATTGACACGCCCTCCATAGTTGTTAATAAGAATTTAAATTTCTCTCTAGTTAATATTTACCTAGGTAGAATTGAAAATTTCGAGACAGCAAACTGAAACGTAAAAAGCTATACCCTAATTTTCATTGTATTCATCCGAACTAAAAACATCGATATGTCCTAAATTGACAACTCTAGGTGAATTTGACAATTCGGATTCATGCCGAATTAATTTAGCCAGCTTTAGTGTTGTTAGAATTAATATTTTCTATTTTAGTATGTGCATGTTTGGTGTAATTTTCTTGAGATATTCACAGAAATTCTTTGTTTGGAAAACTACCAGTGTATATTTCAGCAGATAATTTAGATGATCTAATTCATAAGACATTTGCCAAGATTATTAAAATCAAGCGGCCTATCCTTACCAGCAGGGGCGAAATACTTGAAATTACAGGTGCGGTACTAAAAATAAAAAAGCCAAGATACCGCCTGAGCCATTCGGAAACTCGCGGACTATTGTTTAGCTGCTTGGGCGAGTTGTTTTGGTATTTATCTGGAAGCGATAATCTAAAATTTATTACATACTACATACCACTTTATAAGGACGAGTCTGCCGACGGAATAACCGTCGAGGGAGCATACGGACCACGTTTATTTAATAAAGAAGGGGATATCGATCAGGTTGAAAATATTATTAAACTATTATCGAAAAAGAATAGTAGCAAACAAGCTGTAATTCAGCTCTTTGATGCACGAGATCTAAAAAGTGAAATTAAGAGTTTACCTTGCACTTGCACTCTACAATTTATGATCAGAGATGGTGCTCTCCATATGTTTACGCACATGCGCTCAAACGATGCGTATACCGGCCTGCCCCATGATATTTTCGCTTTTACCATGATACAAGAAATTATTGCCAACATTCTAAATGTGAAGCTCGGCACATATTCTCATTTAGTAAATAGCCTTCATATTTATACTAAAGATTTGCAAAAAGCGAAAAACTACTTGGAAGAAGGGTGGCAGGACGTACAGGCTATGCCAGCTATGCCAAAAGTAAATGTTCTCGACTCCTTAAGCTGGATAAAGAATATTGAAGAACAGATTCGTTTGGGGCGTAGTGTAAGTATCGACGGCGAACCTTTCGACGATTATTGGAAAGATATTGCAAGACTTTTGGTCATTTTTTCTCACTTTAAAAAGGGGCGAAGAGAAGATTTCCGTAAGATAGTGAATCTGAGAAATAAATTAACAACGCAATGCTATGAGAAATACATTCGAAAAAGAGGCAGACATTTAACAGAAAGTCCTAATCAGCCATCTTTGCCATTTGATACCAACGCGAACAGCAATACGAAAATTTAAGGGAATGATAAAACTAATGCGTCCCAAAGATATACAAGTCTCACAATTTCTAAATGCTAAACTATGTCAATTCGAAATCGAAATCGTTAGATTGCCGGGTCTCGCGACACCACAAAACCGATTAGCATTTGTGAGCCAATTATTAGAGAGCATCCACAGAATAGAATATGTAAAAGTGATAAGCGGACAGCTTCCAGTGAACGGTCGGATAAGGCAAATTAGCCGAAACTGCATAGATCCAAATCAAAGTGTTTTTGATCCACTAAAAGCCGCAGTCTTAGAACAAAGTTCGGGTAATCATGATAACGCATGCTGGCTAGTATTTCTCGCAACCCACTTTGGGAAGAATTTGCATTCAGGTTGGGCCTTGGCGAGGAATTACTATGGCCAACTTGGTTCCGGCGATATTTGGGATTGGCATACTATCGTGGCAGATCCTAAAGCTTCCCGGAAATGGTTTAGGCGAAATCAAATCGAACTATTTGCCACCGGAAAATTTGGGAACCATAGAAAATATCAAAGCATTGATGCCGATAAACCTAATGGTACAGGCGACGCAATAGAAAGCTATATCGAATGGGTAAAAAAAACAGGTTCACACATTCAGATAATTAGAGACCTTCACATAACGCACGGACAAAATCCTCGTACGGTTTTCGCCGAAATGTACAGACAATTAGATGAAGTAAGATCCTTTGGCCGCACCGCAAAATTTGACTACCTTACTATGCTCGGCAAATTAGGCTTAGCCCCAGTCGAACCAGGCTCGACATATATGACGGGTTCGACCGGGCCTTTGGATGGTGCGAGGCTACTATTTGGGGAACCTGATGGTAAACCAAAAACTTTGGACACCCATTTAATAAGTTTAGGGGATATTTTGGAATTGCCATTTTCAATGCAAATCTTAGAAGACGCTCTGTGTAATTGGCAAAAAAGTCCAGCGCAATTTATTCCCTTCAGAGGATAAATATACTACTGCCATTCATAGCGGTTCTTTAGTTTATTTAATCTATTATACGGTAGTATTTTGTGAAACTGAAGCTGCCCCACAACGACGCCAGGGCATATGTTGATTTTTTTAGAGAATTTCATAACCCGACGCGCATTTGTGATTTCTTTGGCGTCGAGTTTAATACTTAGCATTTCATTAAATAATTCTTGTGGAATAAGCACATTTCGCGCAAATTTATTTGCTTCTTCTTCCTCGTCGCTAGTCACAGAACTTCCATCCTCGACAAACAAAGCTTGCTTATCATGAAGGATTAGGTGACCAATTTCGTGAAAAAACGTAAACCAAAATTGATCGTCCGCTTTGAATCGGAAACTTAAGAGTATAAGTGCTCGTGCATCATCCACAAAATATGTTGCTCCGCTAGCTCGACAACCACTTGGAGCTCTGGCAACAATTACGGCAACGCCGCATGAAGCACATATCCTTTGAATTTCATCTATGAAAACTCCAGGGTCTTTTTCACTTGTCAAAGCTCGAAGTTCAGGAATTTTAGATATAAGGCGCGCGCGATCCCAAGGCTTACAACTCATTTCCTGTGCTTTAATGATTCCGTATCTTAGCCAAACAGAAACCGGGCCAATTTTATTCTCAAATGTATCAGATGTTCGAAAGGCTATTGCTGTAAGATTGTTCTTGTATTCTTCTTGCCAGTCAGGAACAGACGGAACAGCAAAAAAATCTAGACAGGCTTTCAATCGTTCGTCTCGGGAACGGCTTGCCTTAATCCAGCCAAACTTAATCATATCCCTTACAGGAAGCGAATCTAACCAATCTTGATTGGATTTCAACGAATTTCTTACTACTCGTGCTGGATTTCCACGATATCGAACTTCTCTGCCCATCCAAAACGAGCTAGAAGATCCAAAAAAGTCTGCTAATTTTTCTGCTATCTGTAAATCAATTTCGACTTCACCATTTATCAATTTTTCAGCCTTATTGAGCGATAACTCAATTGCAGCGGCAAAGTCGTCTATTGAAAGACCTCTATACTCCAACAAATCAACGATGGTATCTCCGGGGCGAGAGTTCCAATTTACATTCATTGTCATAGTGTTAGTCATTAATTTTCTCTATCGCCAGTAGTTTAATGCGATATACCTCGGACAACACTACCACACTCGAGTCACCCGTGTGAATCCCCAATTTTTGAGGTTGAAATTTTAAAATATAATCGCCTTTTAGGGGTGTATGAAAATTTAGGGGATCATTGGGATCAGGATTTACTACAAGCTCAGCAGGCAAATCATCCAAGGTGTTTGCTGCTCTCAAGTCTTCAAGCCGAGTATGAAGCGAACGCGTTACATAAATGCCATATTTTTTTTCAGCATATCTAGTAATCGAACAGATTTTACGTAGCGCTATGGTTTCAAAACTTAAATCCACCTACCAGCTTTCAGAAATTTGCCATTTGTCCAATCCAAGGTCACAGCCAGAAGCTACGTTCAACTAGATCTAGAATGATTTATTCAACCAGCAATATATACTGATCTGTAATCAAGTAAAACAAAACCCTAATTCCTGAGCGCTCCATTTTGTAAAATTGCAAAAAAGGGACTTTCGTAGTGTTGTATATTTTTTACTCGCAATACGATATGTGCCTCAATATCCACATTACCGGAATCTAGTTTAGTTCTAAAGCTTTAAGTATCCTCTCGATTTTATCATCTTCAGTATCTGCAACAGATAAACTTTTTATAACCTCCCCCTGCCGATGCGGATCAATGTTCCCATAGCTGGTGAAGGTGGTGAGAACGTTTTCGTGACCCAGATTTTGCGACCAGGCTTTGAGCTGCTCGGGCGTTTTGCATATCTTCTGCCCGAAATCCGTTAACGTGTTTCTGAACAGATGCGGGGAATAGTATTTCAGTTCAGCACTGGTGAACGCTTGCTTGAATATCTTACGTATCGGCGTCGCATTGGACCAGTGAACAGGCTCTATCCCGAGATTGGCAAAGGAAAGATTTTTATCCTGCCCAATCTTTGTATGCGGGAATATCGGATCATTAAGACCATAGAGCTTTCCTTCTTTCAGGTATTTTATCCAGCCCAAAACAATATCCCGGATGTCATCGCCAACCGGGAAGAAATAGGTGTTGATTGCCTTGCTGAACTTCGTCCTGACCTCGTTCGGGTCCTGGCGCACCAGCACAGGGTCGCGGCTGGTATCTATATGCTTGAGCGATAAAGAGGCTATTGCGCTGTCCCGCATGCCTGTCAGCAGGGTAAAGGCAATCAGGGCCTGATCACGCTTCTCAACATCTGTTTCTGTCGGCATCGAGAAAATCACCTTGCGAATTTGTTCAATTGTTGGGAATTCCTTGAACTGCGCGGCCCTGGCCATGCGAACTTCCTTTTCCGACATGTTGAAATACTCGATGTCGGGAATATGGATCTTCGATTTATATCCGGGCTGATAGGCAAGCCATTTGAAGAACGCCTGTATGGCGTTGATTGTGGAAAGCATAGTGGACTTGCTGATCGGCTGGCCTGTACGGGCTGATTTTTGCTGGGCAAGATGCCTCTTGAAGGCAATGGCCTGCTCCTTGTTGAAGGTCCTGAAATCCTTGAATCCGGTATCCTGTTCAAAGCGAACAATTGCCTTTCGAATGGCGTCAATGGTGCTGTCCGCCTTTTGGTCGGCTTCCTTCAGATACTGGTAATAGGGCTGTTTCATCCGTTCATTTTTCGGGTGATACTTTACTGTTGTTTCACGCATGCAAATCATCCTTTCCGGAATAACAATTAAGGGAGGGGGAGGGAGTCTCTGTTATGTGTTCTCCCGCTCGCTTTTCGATTCCGAAGATTTTGATGTATTCCGCTCGTTTTGCCTCTGATCCGCCCCTGTACATGACAGTGCCGCATCGCTCGCATTTGCCGGATATATTGAGCTTGGTCTTTGACAAAGGAATAAGGTTGACCGACCCAGGCACCGCTTTTCGTGGGCATCGGCATTTCAGGCAATAGAACTCATCCGCAGCGCATTTACATTTTCGTCTGGCCTGCTTCTCATTGATAAAAGCAATTCCATCACTACCGTGAATGCGCTGGGGCCTCAAATCATCGATAACCGGCAAGCCATTCCTAATATAGTTTCGCACTGTGTTCTTATGCACGCCAAGGCATTCCGCGAATTCCTGAACAAGATAAGAATAATCCCGCTTGATCCGGCGCGTGTTGATGTGACGGGATTTTTTAGCCATCGGGATGCTCGATCAACTCGCGGATATCTTCCACCCGCCAGGCGGTGATCTTAGGGCCAAGCTTGACCGGCTTCGGATACCGCCCTTCTTTCACTCCAGCCCACCAATGAGACTTGCTGACAGGGTAGACTTTCAGGACATCAGGAAGGCGAACAAAGCCGACTTCAGGTAAAATTGAATCAAACATATAATCAAACTCCGTTTAACTAAATCCAGAGCGATATATCTTGATTTTTTTCGAGAATTGAACGTCGGAAGGGTTTCGTGAACGACGAAATAAAGGGTGACACCCATAAATTTTATCACGCTATTTCAAAGCGTTAATGGGTGACACCCTTCAGCTAGCCTAAAGCTATTCCCAAGGAGTATTGCCACCCTTTTTATCTTCCGGGCGTCTAAGAAAAGTTGCCATTAAATCGATCATCCGACCAGATTTCTCCCCCAGTCCGTCTGGCCAGTTTTGCTCCAGCCAATTTACAATTACTTTCTTGTCCGTCCGTTTCTCTGAAGACAATTCCAGAACTGCCGACGCCTCAAGCATGAACTGCATATAGGGTGGTATATAGGAAGGTAGAATATCGTCCAGTTCTTGGATTTCTGGCGTGTCAACAATCGGCCTATCCGCGAGGAAATCTTCAAACTGAGATTTGTTCACAAAAAAATACGCGGACGCTGTTCTATCGTATTCGGATTCTCTTCGACTGTATCCCTTAACGAAATCTGGTATCGAATTTTTACTTCTTAGATAGTCTTGTTCAATGGGCTTCTTTGAACCGAAATAACTGTTTATCGAAAATGCCTCCAACTCCGGTGTGGTCAGAAGCAAATTAATGAGCCTGCGGGCCGCATCAAATTGAGTTTGTTTGCCCCATTTTTCAGGTTGCTCTTTCTGAACCAATTCAATGGCGGCTTGTGGTACCCACAAACCATCCGGGCAGATTACTTGCGTCTGCTGCAGTTTAGTCTTTCTCGGATACTCTAAGGAATTTCTGTCCAAATGCTTTCCACCAGCTATTTAGCGCGAACACAGTCAGCCAATATTAGTGGAACATATTATTATTGGGTTTCTATAAGGTTGGCAAATTCCTATATAAATCTTGCAGTCTGAATGAGATGGCTGCCTACTATTTTTCGCCTCAGATGGGCGACAGATTGGGGGACCGGTACCTAAAAATAATACTTAATATATTGTTTTAATTGCATATTTTTTATCAAAATGGCGGAGGGAGGGGGATTCGAACCCCCGATACGGTTCCCCGTATACACACTTTCCAGGCGTGCGCCTTCAGCCACTCGGCCACCCCTCCGCAGGGGTGCGCCCTGTTTCACCGAAGGCGCGCGGCGAATATACTTGAGAAAGGCAAGAATGCAAGGGGTCAAACCCATCTTCGACAAATTTAGTAACATCCAAATGACAATGCAGTGAAGCCGACACAGAAACTTTGAACTCACCCCTGTTTCAACGTAGGATGCGCCCACTGATTAATGTATAGGAAGAAATCTTGATCATTGGACGTATCCTCGGCTGGATCCTGACCGGCAGTGCTTTTCTGGTGCTGGGCCATGATCTTCTACAATATATGGATAGTGAAGTCTGGCATTCCATCCTGCTCGGGGAACTCTGGTTCATGATCAACCCCGAAGGGTTGAACCTGACCCAAGCCATTATTCAGCGCTATATATCTCCGACGCTGTGGGATCCGGTGATCCTCAACCTTCTGCTGTGGCCCGCGTGGCTAGTCTTTCTGGTACCCGGTTTGTTGTTACTTGCACTCTTCCGGAAAAGACGGAAGATAGAAGGACGCTTTCTGTCCTCTTAGTCGTCTCCCATTTTAAGCGCGGCCAGAAAAGCTTCCTGCGGGATATCAACATTGCCGACGGAGCGCATCCGCTTCTTGCCCTTCTTCTGCTTTTCCAGAAGCTTTTTCTTGCGGGTGATATCGCCGCCGTAGCATTTCGCCGTCACATCTTTGCGCAGCGCTGAGATCGTTTCGCGCGCTACGACCTTGCCGCCAATGGCCGCCTGCAACGCTATCTTGAAGAGCTGGCGCGGGATCAGGTCTTTTAACCGCTCACACAGCTGACGGCCGCGCGCCTCCGCCTGGTCGCGATGCACAATCATGGCCAGTGCATCAACAGGCTCGGAATTCACAAGGATCG
>CALEMG010000450.1 GCA_937910835.1 uncultured Alphaproteobacteria bacterium
CATTGGGTCGGCCGGATTGGCGGAGTGTCTCAAAAGAGCTCAGTACATCTTCCGCCATGATGGTGTTGCCATCGGAAAAGCGGGCTTTGGGGTTGATATGAAAGATGATCCAACTGCGGTCCGGCGCAACTTCAATTGCCTCGGCGATATTGGCATACAGGGTGAAGGGTTCATCACGGGAGCGTTCCAGCAGCGACTGATAGACATCGCCAAGACCGCGCGGGCTGACGCCCTTTAACAGAAAGGGATTGAGGCTATCGAAACTGCCAATGGCGCTGAGGCGCAGCGTGCCGCCGATCGGTGCATCCGGATTGACATAGTCAAAATACTGAAACCCAGGCGGATATTTTGGCGCGCCATGCATTGCGATGGCGTGTTGCTCTTCCGCCGCCCCGGCCATGCCGACCGTTCCCATTACAAGGATCGCAAGAAAGAAAAGAAATAGAGGGTGCTTTTTCATTGAGATACTGATGACGCCTTGCTGCGAATAATGTCGGCGAGCCTATCGACCAATTGTGGCATTTCTTTTTCGGGTGTCCCGGCAAAACCAAGAATAAGGCCGGTTTGGTCGGTCGGTAGATTATAAAATCCGGAAAGGGCCCGCACCAGCATGCCAGCCTTGGCGGCGTCGCACTCCACATCCTTATCATTCATGCCGGGTGGCAGATAAGCGACAAGATGCATGCCCGATTCCTGTGGTGCCACCATAATGACATCACCCAGCTTTTCCTGAAGCAGTGCGAGCAGGCATTTCTGCCGTGCCTCATACAAAAGCCGTGTCCGCCGGACATGGGCAGCGAGATAGCCCTCATTAATAAAATCGGCAAGCGCCGCCTCAGGCAAGGAAGGGGAATGGCTGTCAATGTTCTGGCGAAGTGCAAGGAAGACATCTACGAGATCATCCGGCACGACCATATAGCCGACCCGGAGCCCCGAAAACATTACCTTGCTCATGGTGCCAACATAGAGCACCCGGTTGTCATCATCTAGTCCCTGAAGCGAGGACAATGGTCGTCCGGCGTAGCGGTATTCGCTGTCATAATCATCTTCGAGGATAAAGCGCCCGTCCTCCTTTGCCCATTTAAGAAGATCCAGCCGCCGGGCGAGCGACATTGTCTGTCCGAGAGGATATTGATGGGACGGTGAAATACAGGCAAGGCGCGCAGCAGGCGAGATTTCGCGGGCGTGGGCGAGAGAAAATCCCTCCTCATCAACGGGAACGGAGATCGGCACCGCCCCGGCGGAAAGGATGGCATCACGAATGCCGGGATAGCCTGGCTCCTCCATCCAGACCATTTCTCCGGGCTCGGCAAAGGCGCGGACCACCAGATGGATTGCCTGCTGCGATCCGGAAAGGATGATCACCTGATCGGGATGGCAGCGCACCGCGCGGGTCTGCCCGAGGTAGGAGGCAAGCGCTTCGCGCAAGACTTTCGCTCCGCCAACGGGATTATCGACGAGGTATTCGCGGCTCGGTCGCCGCCAATGCCGAGAGAGAAGGCGTGCCCAATCTTCAAAAGGAAAAATTTCAAGCGCCGGAAGTCCCGGTGAGAATGGCAGGCCTCTCTTTTCCGATGAGCGTGCCTTGCCCATGAACGGTGCAGCCATCTTGGAAAGATATATTTCCCGAGCCTGCAGGCCCGGCGCACGACCCTCTGTCTTGCGTTGCAACAGGTCGTCGGGGAGTTGATCCGACACGTAAGAGCCCGCCCCGACGCGACTGATAAGATATCCTTCCGCCGTTAGCTGATCATAGGCACTCAGCACGGTATTGCGTGAGACATCAAGATCGGCGGCAAGAGACCGGCTGGAGGGCAGGCGCGTGCCGGGCCTCAGCCGACCGTCAAGGATTGCCTGACGTAGCGCAAGGAAAAGCTGTTGATGCAAGGCGATAACGCTCTTTGGATCGAGAGCTAACGTCTGCAATTGCGCATTTTTTAGGCGGCGGGACATGGGACCGTTTAAATTGGTTTGGAAAACGTGGAAATTTTACGAAATTGGCAAACCAATACCAAGGTATATTTTTCCCGCTCGTCATTTCCGATCAAGTTTTCTTGTACGCGGTTGCATTCTTTTGAAAATGCGCGAAATAATGAGCAGCGCTGATCTTGAGTGCGAGGAGACAAAGATGACAGGAACAACAGAAATTGCCTATTTTGGTGCAGGTTGCTTTTGGGGTGTAGAGGCGGCCTTTCGTCAGGTAGTGGGCGTGAAGGAAACCGTTGTCGGATATCAGGGCGGCATTACGGCAAATCCCACCTATGAAGATGTTTGCACCGGCCGTACCCAGCATGCTGAAGTGGTTCAGGTGGTGTTCGATCCGGCCGTGGTGAGTTTTGAGGATATCCTCGATGTGTTCTGGCAGAGCCATGATCCGACGACACTTAATCGGCAAGGGCCGGATATCGGCACACAGTATCGTAGCGCAATTTTCTACCGGAATGAGGAACAGAAAGAAATTGCTGAGGCGTCAAAAGAGATGCAAGGGAGACGCGGGCTGTTCCGTCGGCCGGTCGTTACGGAAATTTCACCGGCGCTCGATTTCTATCCGGCGGAAGATTATCATCAGCAATATCTGGAAAAGCGCGGACTCGCTACCTGCCGTATCTAGCGGCTAGAGCCACTCAGGCAATCCGTTCTGCGTGACCGTCAAAACCGATAACTGTTGCGGTCAGGTTGAGGCTACTGTCATAGGCATATGTAGCCCGGCGATGCGCCTGCGCAGGGTTAGACTCGACTGCTGCCTCGTCCTGCTGGGCCAGTTGTTGAGCAAGAAACGGCGCTGAGTAAGGGGTATGAGGAGAGGTATCTGCTATGCGCGATGATGTAAAGGTTGCCTGAATATCGCGGAGTTTAACGGGAACCGGGGCCGTGTCCCTTTCAGTTTTTTTCTCTTCCTGGGCGTGATGCTGGTGCGCGGTGAGAGACGGTGCCTTTTCAACGCGCAGATCTCTTTGCTCTGCGGAGATGCTTTTTCGGCCGAGCAGCAGGGCACCGCCGTCGTTGCGCTTTGCAGGCGGTGGAAGAATATTTGAAATGGGCCGCGTAACGTCCATCAATATCCGGTCCCGGACTGGTTTTTTCTCAAGGAGTAATCGGTCTTCTTTCTGAAGCCAATAACAATGGAGGGTGACTGATTCTCCGTCAGCCCAAACTAAAGCCTAGGATTTTGAACGTAATTCCACAAAAAATCCTTAACGAAACCTGTAGTTATGAAAATAATTTAGCATAAAACTGTCAAAGACACAACTCTTGGCATTATTTCTTGCCGCTCATTTCATCAATGCGTTTCTGCATGGACTTCAATTGATCTCGGAGTTCCTGCATCATCTCGGCCGTTTGATCAGGTTTTGCTTCTGCGGAGGAGGCAGGTTTATCTGTGTCCGCGCGGCTCTCCGTGCCGCCTAAATAGCTGGGGGGGGAAAACATGCGGACCGCCTGGCTGAACATTTCCATATTCTTGCGTCCCATTTCCTCGAACTGCTGGAACATGGGGT
>CALEMG010000451.1 GCA_937910835.1 uncultured Alphaproteobacteria bacterium
TCTCCCTAGGTCCGTCGTGGTAGGGCGAAAGTGCGCGGACGGCCATGGCGGGGCCGAGGTCCGATCCGCCAATGCCAATGTTGACCACATCCGTAAAGGCCGCGCCGTCAAAAGTGGAGATTACCCCGCTGCGGATTCCGTCCGCAAATTCAGACATGCGTTCGAGCGTCGCACGGACACCAAGCATAACATCCACATCTTCAACGAAGACCGGCTCAGCACTTCTGTTGCGAAGGATGGTATGAAGTGCCGCACGGTCTTCCGTCCGGTTGACGCGATCGCCCCTGAACATCGCATCACGCTTGCTTTCAAGTTCCTTAGTTCGGGCTAGGTCCAGCAAGAGTTCTCGCGCTGTTTCATCGAGGCTTGACTTCGAATAATCGAGCAGCATGTCATCGAGGGTGATTGAGAAATCCTGAAAGCGTGTAGTGTCCCTGTCAAAGCGTTCAACAAGGGAAACTTCCTTTATTCTCTCATAATATTCGGTCAGGCGCGACCAAATATCTTCACCCATCGTATTTCTCCCAGTCCGCTTACTCTAAAGTCTCTACATGTAATCTCACGGTAAATTACTCGATGGTTCGTTAAGGGTTTCTCAAAATGCAGTATATTTTATTTAAACTAGATCATTTACTGGCGGTGTTTACATCTCATTGACAAGTGTTATCAACTCAGACCCTAGTTGGCCCGTCGCCGCGAGATATTTCTTATTAAACGCGGGTCGCATAATGTTTCTCAATGCCTCAATTTCTGGCTCTGTTGCTATATGGATTTGCATGTCTTCGTTCTTCAATAGGTTCGGCGCGGCAGCGGCTGAAATCTCGCTCGCCTCAATCGCCCAGATAGCCGCTTTTGCACTGGCGTCCTTAATTGCCTGCTTACTTTTCTTTGGCAACGTGTCGTACCATGCGGTGTTGATATATCCGTTATAGAAAAGGGTGAAAAGCGGCAGGATGGTTACATGATCCTGAACTTCATAATAGCGGGCGGACAGGGCCGAGGAAACATTTGTAAGTCCCGCATTCAAATCACCATTCCCCAAGGCTTCAAAAGCCTCCATGTCGGACATGTCGATGGGGACTGCACCTAGTGCCTCAAAGGCTGCATTTGAGATCGGTCCCAGCCCCTGGATCTTGAGGCCTTCAAAATCCGATGGCTTGATTATATGCCGTCCCTTCGACGTGATCGCGGTGCGCCATGTCGTGAACAACCATGTGACATTGGTCAGTCCTGTGTCCGCTATTTTCTGCTCTAACAGATTTGCGGCAGGCGATCCTCTCCATTTTTTAAGAATATCGACATTACGCAGAGCAAACGGTTCGAGTGTGATATCCATCAACGGAAGGCTCTCCGTCCATTGGCTATTATTGGAGAAGGCACATTCTAATTCCCCTGCGCGGACGGCGGCGGCATTCCGTGGTGCCTTTACCAAGCTGTTCGCACCATTAATCTGGACATCGATATCATTCTCCGACAATGTCTCAATTTCTGCCGCCCATTGGTCGATGACTTTGGCAATATGATTATTTGGTGGAAGCTGATGGCTGCAGCGCATGATCTCTGCCGCCTGCAGAGTATTGGTAAGGGGCGTCATCAAAATCAAGCTGATAACGGCGCTGAAGATTCTTTTCAACTTAACTCGTTCCTTAAATTATGCGCTTCTTTTAGAGGGTGATGAACTGTTCGCCGCTCTTTTTGCCGCAAACTATAATCCGAGATGGCCTAATTTGTCATGCATTTGCTTTAGGCTGCTGCTGTCTCGGCGCGTTCTTCCCATTTGATGGCCTTCAGGTCGAGGACGAAGATAGAGTAAATCACTGGGACCAGCAGCAATGTTGTGAAGGTCGCAATGGTCAGGCCACCGATCTGTGCATAACAAAGCGGCTGCCAAAGTGGCCCGCCATGAAGTGCAAGAGGGCCAAGCCCGAAAACGGTAGCGCCAACGGTAATCAGAACGGGACGGAGCCGAACAATCCCCGCATCGAGCAAAGCCAACCGCAATGGTTCTCCCTTTTCATGCATTTCCTCGATAAAATCGAAAAGCACGATGATATGGCTGACAATCACGCCAATAAGGGCAACGATACCGAGAAAGGCCATAAATCCGAAAGGACTGTTGGTAACGGCGAGCGCTATGAGCGCACCAATGATGCCGTAGGGCACGGCCGCTAGCACCACCAGAGGTTTGACGGCATTTTTAAACTGGAAAACGAGGGCGACGAAAATCAGACCAATGGATATCGCCATGACCTTGGAGAGTTGCTTGAAGCCATGCTGGGCATTCGCCTGTTCACCCGTAATCTCCATTGTAAAACCGGGCGGGAGCTGTTTCTGGAATGCGGCGAGATCATCCTTGATTACGGCCATGACTTCAGACGGCAGAACTCCGGCCAACGGAAATGCCCGGACATTAACGGTACGGAAATGTTCTTCGCGGCGGATCCGTTCGGTATGAAGTTGATACTCAACTGTTGCGATCTGGCCAAGCGGGACTTTGTTGTTATTCGTGGAGGCAAATACATAAAGGTTTTCTAAGTCGGAAAGCTGAGCGCGCTCAGAAGGTTTCAGGATCGAGACAACCGGAATATTCTTGTCCCCGTGTTGCAGTGTGGTGACCTGATTCCCATTCAATCCTGCAGAGGAGGACGCCGCAATATTCTGATTGGTGATGCCGGCAAGAAAGGCTCGATCAGGGTCAATTTCGACGCGAAGACGTAGCGATTCCCCGCCCCAGTCTTCCCGGGGCCGAGCTGTGTTCGGTGCATTGGCGAGAATTTCAACAACACCACCCGCAAGCTTGCGAAGGGTGGCAATTTCAGCTTCTGATTCCGGGCCCTCTGATTGGACCGCCGATTTCGCAGCAAGGCGGATTTCCACAGGATAGGGAACTGGGTTTGTCTGCAGTTGTCGGACGTCAATGATCGCTTCGGGGATCTTCTCGCTCAGGGCATGTTGCAGATAGGGTATGAGTTCCGCCGTCAAATCCTTGTTATTCACGCGCATGACAAGCTGGGCGTAATTACGCTGATGCAGTTGAGGTGTGACAGAAAACCAGAAACGCGGCGCACCACCGCCGATAAAGCTCGCGATGGATTGCAGCGGATCACCGCCGCCCTCCGGACCGAGGCTCGCCCCGAACTGTGTTGCAACGCCCTTGATGATCTGCACAGCGTCTTGGACAACCTTTTGTGTTTCATGGATATTCGCGTTGTTGCGAAGCGTGACATCGGCATAGAACAGATACTGGACATCATCTGGAAAAAAGGAGGTTTTCAGTGTCTTGCTCAAGGGGATAATCAAGGCGATAAACGCAAAGGATACAAGGAGGGCTTTCTTGCGATGATTGATGAGGAAGCTGCCCACGCGGAAATACAGTCCGCTGAACCCGCGCGCACGCCGTTCCTCAATCGTCGGCTCCGGCTTATTCCGAGCTCTGAGAAGGTAGTAACCAAGAAAGGGAAGAAAGCTCATTGAGACCAGTCGTGAGCATACAAGCGCAGTCGTCATCACGATGGGCAGGCTATACAGGAATTCTCCCGTGTTTCCAGAGAGTAGTAGAAAAGGGAGGTACGCTACAACGTTGGTGATGGTCGCGAACATGATCGCATGGGCAAGCTTGGTTGGGCCAAGCCAAGCCGCAAGAGTTCTGGGCTGCCCCGCAGCGAGGCCGCGTTTGATGGCGTCGCCAGCCACCACTGGATCGTCAACAAGAAGGCCAAGGGCGATAATCAATGTCGCGATTGAGACTTGTTGCAGCTGAATACCCAGCGTATCGATAATTCCGAATGTCATCGCCAGCGTAATCGGGATCGATACCATCATCAAAAGAGCAGAACGCCATTCCCAGAAACCAAGTAATGATATCACCACGACAAGGACAATGGCCTCAATCAAGGCCGTCATGAACAAATCGATATTTTCCGCGACTTGGGACGGCTGGTTCGAAATACGTTCAATCACCAGATCGTCGGGAAGATGAGGGCGCACTTCCGTCAGGACGGCGTCCACGGATTCACCAAATTTACCGATCTGGCCGCCATCACGCATTTGGATGGCAAGAGAAATCGCTTTGCCGCGTTTCCAGTTTCCTTGCGTATCTCGCCAGTTATAGTAATTGAGGAACTCTGGAGGAGATTGATATCCGGGTACGACTTCACCGATATCCCGAAGATACACCGGCGCGCCCGATGGGGACGTCGTGAAAGCAGTCCCGCCGATCTGATCTGGGCTGGTATATTTGCCAACCGGTTCGACTAGCACGCTGGAACCGCTGGCGTAAACCTCCCCGCCTGAAATATCGCTGTTGCGCGCACTGATCGCGCCGCCCACATCGCCCGGTGTCAGCCCGTAGGACGCAAGAAGGTCTTGCGAATACTCCAGAAATATCCGCTCGTCCACGATGCCTGACGTGTTGACGACGGTCACTAGCGGAATGGTTTGCAGATTGCGAATGATCAGGTTGGAAAAATCGTCAAGTTCCCGATAGCTGTATTTACCGCCGGGAGATGTCTGAAGGATACCGTTTGTTTTCGCCGGATCATCGATGACGATAGCCGGCCAAGCGTCTTCATGAAAACTGACTTGTGCAAGTTTCGTGTGAAGGAAGTCGCTGAGTTCTTTCTTCAGATCGGTATCGGAAAGGGTTGTCGTAAGGTCAAGGCCAATAAAGCCAGCACCTTTCAAGGAAATGATGTCCGAGGCGACGCCGTCCTTAACCAGATAGTCCTTGAACAGGTCCATATTCCGGCCGGGGGCCGTCAGGGCAATATCACGCGGCATAACGACGATGAGGGAGCGACGCGGCGCTGATCCGGCGGTTTCTTTTGCGCGGGCGGCATTGATTGCCGCTTCAATGTCCCGTGCGCGGAGGGAAATTTCCACAGGATTTTCTGTCGGACTCGCAATCGTCATAAGGATGGCGGCTGTATCCCCGAACCCGTCGTTGAACTGTATCGGTCCGGCGCCTTCCGGCAGGTTAAGGGCCTTCAGGTTGAGATCGATTTCATTGAAAGCAGACTTTGTATCGTCCAGCGTTTCTTCCAGTTGGATCTGGACAATGGATAAATTAGGCAATGTTAGCGATTTAACGGCAAATTTGGTTGGACTAACCGGATGCAATGTCGAACTGAGGGCGATCTGCTGTTCGATCGGGCGGGTAACCAACTGCTCAATCTTAGTCGCGTCGGCTCCGGGCCAGCTTGTAATCACAGAGGCAACGCGCACCTGAATGGCCGGGTCCTTTGCCTTTGGCATGGAGAGATAGCCATATACTCCCCACATAAAGACGGCGAGAAGCAATACCCAGGAGATATGCCGGTTCTCTGTAAAATAGCGGGCGGTGTTGTGGGTTTCCGAAATATCCTTCACCGGCCCGGCTCCCTCATTCCCATAAAAGATACCATCATGGAATAACGGCCACTTGCTGCCCGTTCCGGAGGAAGGAGGCACCGCTGATGACAACCTGCGCCTTGGCATCAAGCCCACCCAGAACCGTAATCTTATTGCCGTGAACATCGCCAAGCTCCACATCAGTCAGCTTTGCAACGGTTTTATCTGTGTCTGTTTGCAGAACGAAAACGGCATATCCGTCCGCGTTCGTCTCGGAACGAACCACCGCGGAAAGGGGAAGCAGCGGCCCCTGATGTGCATTCGCCGCCTCCTTTGGCAGACTAAGCGACGCAATCATGCCGACCTTGAGAAGGTTCTCCTTATTGTCGATATTAATTTTGACATCGAAAACGCGGCTGTTCGTATCGGCGGATGGGGCAATTTCAGAAATCTGGCCGGTAAAGACTTTCTCTGGATAGGACTGCGTAACTAAGTTCTGCGTATCGCCAATTTTGAGTGATTGAACGGTGTTATCAGGAACACCGAAAACCGCTTTTACCGTGGAAGTGTCCGCAACAACAAAGGCAACAGTTTGCGGGTTCGCGAGCGATCCCACATCCAGATTGCGTTGCAAAACTACACCACCCAGCGGCGCGGCCAGATCGAAATCATTCACATCATTGCGGGCGATTTTTTGCGCGGCTTTGGCGTTTTCCAGCTGCGCGACAGCATTTTCATATTCCTGCTTTGCGCTGTCATAGTCGGGGGCCGTCATGCTGCCAGATTTAAACAATGTCGTTGCGCGGATATCGCCCTTTTTCACCACATCGCCAGCCTGGATCGCGCGTTCTGTGCCGT
>CALEMG010000452.1 GCA_937910835.1 uncultured Alphaproteobacteria bacterium
GCAATTCTCCCCCTTCAAGAGCGGGACGGAAGATGCGGCAACGCTGGATGCGGAGGGCAAGGCCGGGCGGGATTTTGCACCGGAACGCGCGCGACATGAAGCTAATATCTATGACTATCTCAAATCCCATGTAGTTGACGCATTAGATGATAAAAAACAGGTCATTCTCGCTTATTTCACCAATGGCTCGCGTGCGCGGAACAAGACGGTGCTTGCCGACCACGGGATCGAGCCGGTCCGTGAAATTGAAGATTTTAGCGATATTTCCGGTCCAAATATCCCAAACCTTGCCGTTCTGCCGCTAGAGAAGGGGTTTGAAACCCCGGATTTCATTGTCATCGGCGAACAGGATGTGCTTGGCGACCGGCTGGTGCGACCGCGCAAATCCTCAAAACGGCATGAGAATTTTATTGCTGAGGCGTCGCAGCTTTCTCCGGGTGACTATGTCGTTCATGTGGATCACGGGATCGCCCAGTATGAAGGGCTGACGACGATTGAAATTTCTGCCGCACCGCATGACTGCGTAACGCTTCTCTATGCGGGCGGGGATAAAATTTATCTGCCTGTCGAAAATATCGAGATGCTCTCGCGCTACGGCGGGAGTGATATGGCGGCCGTACTCGACAAGCTCGGCGGATCAGGCTGGCAGGCCCGCAAGGCAAAGCTGAAAAAACGGGTGATGGAGATGGCCGATCAACTGATCGGGATCGCCGCCGCGCGCCAGCTTCGCAAAGCGGAACGGCTATTACCGCCGGATGGGCTTTATGCCGAATTCTGCGCCGAATTCCCGTTCGAGGAAACGGAGGATCAGCTCAAGGCCATCGAGGATACGCTCGCCGACATGGCGAGCGGTCGGCCGATGGATCGACTGATCTGCGGCGATGTTGGCTTCGGAAAGACCGAGGTGGCGCTCCGTGCGGCCTTTACCGCCGCCATGGCCGGGCAGCAGGTCGCTATCGTGACCCCGACGACGTTGCTAGCCCGGCAGCACTACAAGGGCTTTACGGCGCGTTTCGCGGATTTGCCTGTACGCATAGCCCAGCTTTCGCGCATGGTGACAACGAAAGAGGCGAACCAGACGAAAGCGGACCTTGCCGCCGGGCAGGTCGATATCGTCATCGGGACTCATGCCCTCCTTGCAAAATCCATTAATTTCAAAAACTTGGGGCTTGTTATTGTCGATGAGGAACAGCATTTCGGCGTCGGTCATAAGGAAAGGCTGAAAGAGCTGCGAGCCGATGTGCATGTGCTGACCCTGACGGCGACACCGATCCCGCGCACCCTGCAACAGGCCATGACCGGCATTCGCGATCTCTCGATTATCGCGACGCCGCCGGTGGACCGCCTTGCTATCCGCACATTCGTTTTGCCGTTCGATCCGGTGGTTCTGCGTGAAGCCTTGCTACGGGAACATTATCGGGGCGGCCAGAGCTTTATTGTCTGCCCGCGTCTGAAAGACCTGCCGGAGCTTGGCGAAATTCTTAGGGAACATGTGCCGGAAGTGAAATATGTCACAGCCCATGGCCAACTCCCCGCCAAGGAGCTCGACAGCGTGATGAACGCCTTCTATGACGGAGCTTATGACGTTCTGGTGGCGACGAATATCGTGGAATCCGGCCTTGATATTCCTTCCGCCAATACACTCATTACCTATCGTGCCGATATGTTCGGCTTGGCCCAGCTCTATCAGATCCGGGGACGGATTGGGCGTTCCAAGACGCGCGCCTATGCCTATCTGACCCTACCGCCGCGCAAGCGCCTTTCCGACGCCGCAGAGAAACGCCTGCGCGTCCTGCAATCGCTCGACACGTTAGGGGCGGGCTTTACCCTTGCCAGTCATGATCTTGATATTCGCGGGGCAGGGAACCTTCTCGGCGATGAGCAATCGGGGCATATCAAGGAAGTCGGCTTCGAGCTGTATCAGGAAATGCTGGAAGAGGCGGTGGCAAACGCCCGCGAGACGGAACTTGGCCATGCGGGTGAGGCGGAGGATAAATGGTCCCCCAGCATCAATATCGGTACATCCGTCCTCATTCCGGAGCATTATGTCGCTGATCTCTCGCTCAGGATGGAACTTTATCGCCGGATTGCGGCGCAGGAAACCGCCGAGGAAATCAACGTCTTCGCTATTGAACTGGTGGATCGTTTCGGGCCGCTTCCTGATGAGGTTTCCCATCTGATCGAGGTGATGACAATCAAGCATTTCTGCCGGGAAGCAAATATCGAGAAGATTGAGGCCGGACCGAAAGGCGCTGTGCTGACTTTCCGTGACAACAAATTCGACAATCCGGGCGGGCTGGTGGAGTTTATTTCCCGCTCGCCGGGGTCAACGAAGCTGCGCGGTGACCACAAACTGGTTCACAGCCGCAGCTGGCAGCATCCGGAAGATCGACTAAAAGGAGTTCTCTGGCTGGCTCAAAATCTTGCGAAAATCGCCAAAGCGGCGGCCTGAATTATTCGAGCGTATCTGTTCCATTCGCTGCTTCTTCTGCAATCTTGTCGAAAGCAGCGAGAAAGGCAGCCGGATCCTGCGCCCCTGAGACAGCATATTTATCATTCAGGATAAAGAAAGGAACGCCGGAAATACCCATCTTGCGGGCACGCATATCCTCTTCACTCACCAATTCACGGTCAGCACCCTTTTCAAGCAGGTCTGCGACCAGGGCCTTGTCCATCCCGGCCTCTTCGGCGGCGGCAATCAACACGGCATGGTCCCCAATATCCTCCCCATCGATAAAAAACCGGCGGAAGAGGATTTCCACAAGGGCGTCCTGACATCCAGCAGAATTCGCCCAGCGGATCAACCGATGGGAGTCGAGCGTATTCGGGCTACGTTCAATTTTTGAAAAATTAAAAGGAATATCAACGGCCTGCCCCGCGACCTTTATATTATCATAGAGCTCTTTTGCCCGCTCGGGGCTGCCAAATTTGCGGGCGACAAACTCTTTGCGGTCCGCGCCACAGTCGGGCATGTCGGGATGTAGCTGAAAGGGGTGCCAGTTAACCTCCACATCAAGATCCGGACGAGCGGCAAGGGCAGCTTCTAATTTCCGCTTGCCAATGAAACACCAAGGGCAAACGGTATCGGAGACAATATCTATTTTCATACCCTGACTATAGGGCGGCCCTCGGGCCCATTCAAGGGGTAACTGGAACGATCAGTCTAGAATACTGTGCCTACGCCGCTTTTTCTTCTCCAAGACCTTGAGACATACCGCGTTCAACGACGTCTTCAATGCTATCGTTCGGCACGACCTCTGCAAGGCCGACAGCGGTTTCAACGCGGATTGGCTCAGTGAGTCTCGGCAGAGCAAACTCGGTAGCGTGGAGCACTCCTTCCACCCGTTTAAGCGCTATAAGGGCCTCAACTTTCCGGGTGCCGGGCAACGCAATCAGGAAATGACCCGTGTCAAGATGACTGCAGAAATCCTCTCCCCGTACGAGATTGGAAAGCGCCGAGCCGATCTGGCGAAGGAGCTGATCAGCAGAAGGATACCCATGCTTCTCCTTCACCTCTTCCAGATTGACGATTTTGATGGTTGCCACAGTTAGGACTTTGTGTTGCGCTGCATGCTCGTCAAACATAACAGGCAGATGTGTCCGCATGAACCCACTGGAATAGAGGTCCGTCGGGCCATCCGCCACGGGATGCGGCTTGGCGACCCTGAACAACTTCTGGATCGCGAAGCGATAGCGATATTGCTGAATTTGAAGCTCAACCCGGCTGACCAACGCGTCCATCTCAGTTTGATGAAGGATAACGTCTGACACGCCGTGAACAAAGGCGGCGCGGCGGTTCTCTGCATCCTCCAGAACCATCAGTACAGGAAGATTATAAAGCCGCGTATCCGCTCTGATATCATTGCAGAGCCGGAGATTACTGTCGCCATGACCGACGCCGGAAAGAATAACCGCGTCAAATTCCTGCGCCCGCAGGTCACCAATCGCCATTTCCGGGTTTTTACAGATATGGATGTTTGTCCGCGTATCGAGACGGAGGAGGATACTGCCCAGCACCACCGTCTTACTTCCGACAATAAGGATATTGGCCTCACCGATATCCGGCTCGGGGGAGGTGACGGTTGAAAGATCAACACCATAGGTTTCTGTAGTTGCAATCCGGCGCGCAAGTTCCTGCTCCATAGTCTCCAGCCGCACGAGGGACCCAACGCGACTGATAAGTTCAAGATCGCAAAAGCCCGGGGAGATGGTCTGGATCCGGCATTTAACGTCCGCCGGTCCGACCAGCAATGTCGGAAAGGCATTCTCCGCCGCCATTCTGGCAATATCCTTCACATTGACATGGGCGGTATTATTCTCGCCGTCGATTAGAATCAGGTCAAACGTTTGATCCCCAAAATCCTGTTCGAACATTTCAAGAAAAGAAAGGCGTGTGCAGCGATACCCTGCCTCGATAAGACAGAATTCTATGTTGTTGGCCGGGCTGTCCGAGACAACCAGAAGATTGGCGGCGTAACGCATACTCAGGATCTCCAAAAAATACTGGCGACCAGTTTGGCATAAAATTTCTTAAAATAATGTGAGTTTTCCCCAGATTCCGCCGATCTCGCCCGGCTGCATCGCCAGATATGCAAAAGGAGCCTTGATTTTGCGCTTGGGACGGGAAATCATACGAGCGGAAAAAGGCAAGAATAAATAAGCCGTAATTCAGGAGATATTTTTAATGACATCGCCGAACAATCTCGAAGGCAAGCACGCATTGGTGACGGGTGCCTCGTCCGGTCTTGGCCGACAGTTTGCGTTGACGCTCGCTCGGGCCGGAGCGAAAGTAACGCTCGCAGCCCGCCGGACAGAAAGGTTGGAAGCGCTGGCGGCAGAAATTGCGGCATTCGACGGGCGGGCCCTGCCGGTGCGGATGGATGTCACAGATGTCGCAAGCATTCGGGAGGCCGTCCATGTTGCGGAAACGGAGCTCGGACCGGTCATCATCCTCGTCAATAACTCCGGTGTCAGCGCCCAATGCCCAGCCGAGAATGTCACCGAGGAAGATTTTGACTATGTTATGGATACCAACGGGAAAGGCGCCTTTTTCGTGGCCCAGGCCGTCGGGCAAAGCATGATCCGCCATAGTCAGGGCGGAAAGATCATCAATATCGCCTCAGTCGCCGCATCGAGAGTACTCTAGCAGAGTATCACATATAGCATGTCAAAGGCCGCCGTCGCCCATATGACCCACGCGCTCGCCGATGAATGGGGACGATATAAAATCCAGGTAAACTGCCTGAACCCGGGTTATATCGTGACAGAGCTTAACCGCGACTATTGGGAGACCGAACCCGGCAAGCGGCTCATCTCCAAGCTGCCGGGTCGTCAGGTGGGGGAACCGTCCGATCTAGATGGTGCGCTGTTGCTGCTCGCCGGACCCGGCTCCGATTTCATGACGGGCTCGGTTATCGCGGTGGATGATGGCATGCCCGCGCAAGGGTTTTAGGGAGCTTACATGTCGGAATTCAGCGGAATAATTGCTGGTGGTGGCTTGGTCGGGCTGACCCTCGCGCTTGCACTTCACCAAAAAGGAATAAAGGCGCGTGTTTATGAGGCAGTCAAGGAAATCAAGCCTCTAGGCGTCGGTATTAATCTGCTGCCTCATTCCGTGCAAAACCTCGCGAAACTTGGGTTGCTGGAGGAAATCGAAAAAGTCGCAATCAAAACCTCAAGCCTCGCTTACTTTACGGAAGACGGCAAAGTGATCTGGCGCGAGCCGCGCGGGCTGGAAGCGGGCTATGACGTGCCGCAGTTTTCCATTCACCGCGGCGATTTTCATATAATCCTGCTGAACGCGGCGCGCGACAGACTTGGGCCTGAGAATATCCTGACCGGGCATCATTTTAACAGTTTCGAGCAGGATGCTGATGGCGTGACCGCCACTTTCACGGACCGCCAGACGGGGGAACCGGTCGGGAGTGTGCAAGGGGACTTCCTCGTCGGAGCGGACGGGATCAATTCGCGGCTTCGGCATATCTTTTATCCCAATGAAGGCCCCCCGCAATATTCCGGCCAGATGCTCTGGCGCGGGGTGACGGAAATGGATCCCTTCCTTGATGGCCGGTCGATGTTTATGGCCGGGCATAACGACCTGAAACTCGTTGCCTATCCAATCCGGGCGGAAAGCATGAGGCGCGGCAAATCCTATATTAACTGGATCGCAGAGCGGCGCATCCCCTCCGAT
>CALEMG010000453.1 GCA_937910835.1 uncultured Alphaproteobacteria bacterium
TTGAGAAGCTGGGTTTGCCAGATACTCCGCCCGTAAATATGCTTCGTAATCAGTGTTGCGACCGAGACGGCGACCATAACGGCAATCGAGATTTTATAGTCGCCAGTCAGTTCAAATACGATCAAGATCGTTGAGATTGGTGCACCGAGAACGGACGCGGCAACAGCCGACATGCCGATGATTGCATTAAGGCCGTGGCTCGCGGCCATTTCTGGAAAGGCCATTGCAGCAATTAGGCCAAAAGCGCCGCCCGTCATCGCGCCGATAAAAAGCGATGGAGAGAAGAAACCGCCACCGAAACGTGCCCCGAAGGTCACGCCGACCGCGACGGTTTTCACGATAATCAACAAGAGGAGGAGGAGAAGTGGGTATTGTCCTTTAAGCGCGCTGTCGGTCGCCTCATACCCCACGCCGATAATTTGCGGAAAGAACAAGGCGATTGCGCCAAGAACGACTCCACCTGCTGCTGGTCTCAAAACATCTGGTATTCGAAATCGGTCAATTGTTCTTTCTGAGAAACCGATACTCCAGATAAAAAGCAATGAGACCGCCGCCGCGACGACGCCGAGATTGTCAATAGCCGGAAATTCCCAGAGGGAGACAATCTGGTAGTTGGGAATGATGAAGGCAGGAAAGTCGCCGACATATATCCGGCTGATCACGGTGCCGATAACGGAGGCAATCACAATTGGGGCGAAGGCCTGGGTTGCGAGTGAACCGACAACGACTTCCAGTGCGAAAAACATACCCGCAATCGGCGCGTTAAAGGACGCCGCAACACCGGAAGAGACACCGCAGGCGATTAGCGTCATGTAGTATTTCGACGGAAGGCGCAGACGTTGGCCGAGCTGGCTGGCGATCAACGCGCAGAAATGAACAACTGGCCCCTCCCGACCACTGGATCCACCACAGCCGAGGGTGAGGGCGTTGACGAACAGACCGCCAATACCAGGCACCAGCTTCATCCTGCCGCGATTGACAATCACGGCTTCCATGACATCCGCGACGCCCTGCGAACGATAGCCCGGCAAAACAAATTTCCAGAACAATCCGATAATCAGCCCGCCGATAATCGGGGCCGCCATGATCTGCCACCAGGGAAGGTTCTCCGCTTGCGAGAGGATTTCCTGACTACCAAATCCATAGAATAGTTTTTGAATTTCACTGATGGCGAGGCGAAACCCGACAGCACCATATCCAGCGAGAAGACCAATCGCGATGGCGCAGGCTATGAGTTTAACCGGCGTACTGCTCGTCGCGGTAAGAAGCGGGTTGAGTATTTTTTCCCCGGTCCGGGAATTTTCAGAGACGGCCATAGTCAGCCATACGTCCAGTATATTTTTGTCTTTTTAAGAAATTTATTATTCGTGACAACCAGATGTATCGTGATTGTCTTAAAGTTTCAATAAATTCAGGGCTTTTATGAAGCCTTGTTGAGAAACTTTTGCGCCCAGCCAAGAGTTTCGCGGGTGGTTGACGAGGGTTTATATTCGCAGCCAATCCATCCCTTATATCCCTCCGCCTCAAGCAGATCGAAAATATAGGGGTAATTGATCTCGCCATTATCGGGTTCATACCGGTTTGGCGGATTGGCGATCTGGATATGCTGGATGAGAGGTGCGAACTTTTTATACTGCCGGACGATGTCGCCATCGGTGCGCTGAACGTGATAAATATCGAACTGCAGTCGTAAGTTCGGATGGTTGATTTCTTCGATCAATTTTGCCGCCATACCGGTGCTATCCAGAAAGTAGCCCGGCATATCCTGAATATTGATGGGCTCGATCAGTGCGGTAATCCCACTCTCCGCAAAGGCCGCCGCAGCCGTTCGAAGATTGTTGCGGTAAACGGCAAGCTGCGTTTCTGCAGCAATTGTTGTATCCCGAAGACCCGCCATCACATGAAGACGGGAGCAGCCAAGCGCATTGGCATATTCGATTGCCTGATCAAGGCTGGTCTGGAATTCAGCCTCTCGTCCAGTCAGACTTGCGAGGCCCCTTTCTCCTTTTTCAAAAACACCCGCCGACAAGTTAAAGAGCGCCTGGGTGAGGCCGTTGTCATCGAGTCGCTTTTTAATCTCTGCCGGTTCAAACTCATAGGGGAACAGATACTCCACTCCCTTGAAGCCATCTTGGGCGGCAGCTTCGAAACGGTCGAGGAACGGGATTTCCTGATAGAGAAAGCTGAGGTTGGCAGCAAACTTGAGGGACACTTGGCTATATCCTCTCACGATTCTCTTCTACGATTGGCTTAACGAAGGACGGCGCCTGATCCCATGGGAAGAGGATCCATGTATCCTGGCTGACTTCCGTAATGAACGTATCGACTTGTTCCAGCCCTTTCGGCTTGCCATAGATTGTCGCGAAATGGGCTTTGGGGACCATCTGCCGGACATGGCGCGCGGTAATGCCACTGTCGACGAGATCGTCCACGATGACCCATCCTTCTCCCTCGTCCGGCAAGTCCAGCCCCTTGATGATATTCACTTCGCCGACGGACTTGTCATCACGATAGGCGGCAATGCAGACCGTATCAATATTACGGATATCAAGCTCCCGAGCGACAATAGCCGCTGGGACAAGGCCGCCGCGAGTCACCGCAATGACACCTTTGAACGGTGCCTTCTCCATTAGGCGCCAGGCGAGCGCCCGGCCATTTCGGTGTAATTCCTCCCAGGAAACAGGAAAATACTTCGTATAGCCTGCGCCAGTCGACATTGGACGTTCCCCCATTTTACGTTTGCAATGTTTTAAACCGGCTTTGATAAGATTTAAAGCGTCCTTTTCATGGAGACCTCTCGCGGGGGTCTTTTTTCAGGAACAGAATTGAAGTAGGTTTTTATAATGGCATCAAGACCCCCGAGCGCGGCACAACTAAAATATCTTCGGCTTGGCCGGTTCCAGCCGGGAGGCAAGCTGCCGCTATTTGATCCGAACGGGCAGCAGATCAGCAAGACCGTTATAAGAAGTTGCATGAAAAAGGGGTGGGTACAAACCTGGTTTGAGAACCCCATCAAGCCCGACTGGCTTGTCTGTAAACTGACGGAGGAGGGGATAAAGATGGTCGATAAATACGGGGATCGGCGTTAAACTCGGCCTCAGGTAAATTGTGACGGGGATCGCACAAGCCCGATTTCTTTCCGATAATACTTTTGATATCCGCCGTTTGGTGCCAAACTTCCGTAATTCGATTATCAGATGATGGGGCAGAATCATGACCGGAACCGTTGGGGAACTTATTCTCGCTGCGCTGGCTTTTCTCGCAATTCATATCGTTCCGTCGAGCGTCTTGCGCGAAAGGGTCGTTTCCCGAATCGGTGAAAAGGCCTATATGGCGGGCTTCAGCCTGCTCTCGATTGTAATCCTTATCTGGCTTGTTATGGCCTATCGCGCCACCCCGTTTGGCGACATGCTATGGGATGCTGGTAATGGCGGGCGGCATCTCGCGATGCTGTTGATGCTAATCGCCTCTATTCTGTTTTTCGGCGCGATTACCAGCCCGAACCCGACGGCGATCGGGGCCGACAAGATGCTCGGCAAAGAGAGCGCTTATAGCGGTATCAATGCCATTACCCGCCATCCCATGATGTGGAGTTTCACGCGCTGGTCCATTGCCCATATCGTGAATAACGGCGATATCACATCAATCGTCTTTTTCGGAACCTTTGGCCTGCTTGCTTTTGTCGGTACCTTTTTAATCGATGCTAAGAAAGCGCGGCAATTAAAGGATGGCTGGGGTGCGTATGAAACGCGTACGTCCAACATCCCCTTTGCAGCCATTATTCAAGGTCGCGCGACGCTGTCGATTACGCCGTTGTGGTGGCGTGTTTTACTCGGTGTTGTCCTTTTCGCGGCACTCTATCTTTTGCATCCACTGGCCTTTGGTGTTTCTCCCGGCCCGATATAGGTTTAATAGATGGCGCAGGTGGTGTTTCCGGTGGCGTAGAGTTTGCCGTCTTCGCCGACCAGCCGCGCCTCCGATGTGGCTATTTTCCGGCCTTTGTGTACAACTTCCGCTGTCGCCGTCACCTTGCCCATGCCGGGTAGCATGGCCCGCAGATACTTGACGTTGAGGTCGACAGTCGTATAGCGCTCTCCGGGTTCCAAAACCGTGTGGATGGCGCAGCCAAGCGCGCTGTCAAGAAGCGTCGCGGCATATCCGCCATGAACAGTTCCGATCGGATTCAGGTGTTTTTCCCCTGGATATCCGGAAAAAATGGCCTTGCCGAATGTAATTTCAGAGAGATCGAATTCCATCGTCCGGCCAATTGCAGGGGGAACCCCGGCGTCGATCACGGCTTGCAATTGCTCTAGGCCGGTCATTTTCATGCAGATTTCTTCGAGTTCTTTCTTCTTGTCGAGGGCGTTCATTCTCTGTTTCCCTTAAAATCAACGGTTCATTGCTTGAAAGATATGATTTTTTCTTAAAACGAAAATATGCTAAATTTGAATATACTCTATTCAAAAATGTATAAATATGTCCTGGGATTATTATCGATATTTTTTGGCCGTTGCGGAAACAGGAAGTCTGTCTGCTGCGGCCCGTCAACTGTCCGTTTCCCAGCCGACGGTTGGACGACAGATTGCCGAACTTGAAAAAAGACTGGAAACTCGATTGTTCGAGCGCGCGTCCCATGGCTATCTCCTGACGCCAGCGGGACAGCAGATCCGGGAGAAAATAAGGGCGGTTGCCGCTGATCTGGACGGCGTTGAGCAGGTGATCAGCGGTTTGGACAAATCCCTTTCCGGGTTGATCCGGATCTCAGCGACCGAAGGGTTCGGCAGCTATTGGCTTACCCCGAAACTCAGCCAGTTTCAGGAGCGGCATCCCAGCATCCAGTTTGATTTAATGCTCGATATTTCTGTAGTCAATTTGCGCCGTCGAGAGGCGGATGTCGCGTTGCGGCTTGCAAATCCGCGCGTATCCGACCTAATTGGTCGTAAGGTCGGACGCACGGGGTTTGGGCTTTATGGCGCAAAATCCTATCTGGAGAAACGCGGGGAACCGATATCCATGACAGAACTTGCCAGCCACGATTTTATTGGCTGGCAGTCGGGGCGTGATAGCTTGCCGTTTTCTGCAGCGCTGGAGAAGATTGCGCCGCCGGGTAATATTAAATTCCGATGTGATACCGTCGCCGCGCAGATTGCCGCCGTGCAAAGCGGCATTGGGCTATTCGTAGCTCCACATTATCTTGTGCCGCGCGATGGCCGGGTTGTCCGCCTGCTGCCGACAGAAATCAATTTGAGGTTCGATATTTGGCTGTTGACCCATCGTGATCTGGTGAACGCCGGGAGGATCCGTAGTCTCCTTGATTTCCTGTATGAACATTTCCGCAATGACCAGCAATTTCTGCTTGGGGAGGATTTACGACCTTGATTGTCGAAACCCGTTTATATGTGATAGTGTTTTCGCAATAAATCTCATTAGGCATAAGGAAAACAAGAATGAAGATACTTCCTGAAATCAAAGAGATGCATGATGAACTAACGGAATGGCGGCATCGGATTCATCAGCATCCGGAAACGGCTTTCGAAGAGTATCGTACATCCGATTTTGTTGCTGAAAAGCTGGAAAGTTTTGGCATTGAGGTACATCGCGGGCTGGGGAAGACGGGTGTCGTCGGCACCTTGACTCAAGGCAGCGGAAATCGTGCGATAGGACTTCGCGCCGATATGGACGCCCTTGATTTGCAGGAGCTGAACGAGTTTGACCATCGCTCCCAGATTGACGGCAAAATGCACGGCTGCGGCCATGACGGTCATACGGTGATGCTGCTGGGCGCGGCGAAGCATCTCGCTCAATCCAAAAATTTTGATGGCACCGTCCGTTTTATCTTTCAGCCGGCGGAGGAAAATGTTGCTGGCGGCCGGGTGATGATCGCAGATGGTCTCTTCGATATGTTCCCGGTAGATAGTGTCTATGGAATGCATAACATGCCAGGGCATCAGGTTGGTACCTTCGCGGTTTGTAAAGGGCCGATAATGGCGTCCGCCGATTTCTTTGAAGCCCGCATCATTGGTAATGGCGGACATGGTGCGTTTCCCCATCTCGCGACAGATCCAGTCGTGATAGCCTCAGAGATCGTGCTGGCTTGGCAGAATATTGTGAGCCGGAATGTCGACCCGCTTCAGTCTGCGGTCGTAACAGTTGCACAGATCAATGGCGGGCATACGGGGAATGTCATTCCTGCGGATGTGGTCTTGAAAGGGACGACCCGGGCGTTTGATCTGCAAGTCCAGGATATGATTGAAAACCGGATGCGACAGATTGCGGTCGGTATTGCTGAAGCTCATGGTGCGAAAGCGGAGTTCACCTATGACCGCCGATATGCCCCGACCATTAATACCCCGGATGAAACCGATGAGGCGATTGCCGCGGCTGTCGAGCTTGTAGGCGACAGCGGGGTGAATAAAGAAGTAACACCGGTAATGGGAGCTGAGGATTTTTCCTGGATGCTGCGGGAGCGCCCGGGCTGTTACATCATGATTGCCAATGGTTCAGGGGAGGGAAGCTGCCATGTGCATAACCCGAACTACGACTTTAACGATGAAATTCTGCCGCTTGGTGCGAACTACTGGGTGCGCCTGACGGAAAGGATTCTTACTCAGGAAGCAAATTAATCATAAATATGATCTCTTTTTGACGTCTTCGAACCAATTTTTCGTGATCTCGGTTACAAAGAGGCGGAAAAATTAGTGGAATTCATCGTTTGGTAAGCTCACATTAGATACACTAAATGTTCTAAACTATTGGGTTTGATGCAGACTTAAATGAGTATGAATGTGACATTTTGGGGCGTTCGGGGTTCAATTGCAACGCCGTCGCCTGATCATATGAAATATGGCGGAAACACGTCCTGTGTTGAAGTGAATGTAAATGGTCGCGTTATTATCCTGGATGCGGGGACCGGTGTGAGGCTTCTCGGCGAATGCCTTATGCGCCGTAATTTAAAAGACTATCTCTTTTTGCAGTCTCATACCCACTGGGACCATATCAACGGTTTTCCCTTTTTCAGCCCGATATATCGCGAAGACGTCAACATCGAAGTTATGGCCGGGCATCTGGGCGAACTCGGCGGTATAAAGAAGGTTCTGTCCTCGCAAATGTGCCAGCCGACATTTCCCGTTCCTTTCGCAGAACTTGCCGCCAATCTGAGTTTTCATGATTTCAAGGCGGGAGATTCCTTTTCGCTCGGCGATGGCATCTATGTTCGGACCGCACCGATGAAGCATCCGGACGGTGGCACTGGATACCGGATTGAATTCGAAGACCGATCAATATGCTACATTACCGATACGGAGCATGTGATCGGCCATCCCGATCAGGACATCCTTAATCTTATCGAGGGCGCTGATTTGGTTATTTATGATTCCACCTATACAGATGAAGAATATCCACAGTTCAAAGGCTGGGGGCATTCAACATGGCAGGAAGGCGTGCGGTTATGCAAAGCGGCGCATGTCGGACAGCTGGCTATATTCCATCATGATCCGTCCCATGATGATAGCTTTATGGATCAGGTCGCGAAGGAGGCCTATAAGGCTTGGCCAAATGCCTTCGTTGCTCGCGAGGGGATGACGGTAGAAATCAAGACAGAGAGTTATCCTAATAAAATCTCCGTTGCGCGATGAATGCCGGAGGTTATCGATTACCAATCCCGATAGTCGAATCGAAGAAAGAGGCAATCAAACGGGATTGTCGATCTTCCTCAAGACAAATGACGTAGGTCACTTCTTTCAGGCGGGTATCTTCTATCTCAATCCCATGAATACGATCATCCCAGCGGATATCCGTTTCGGTAAAAAACGCGATGCCAAGATCGTTCGCAACCGCTTCTCGCCCGATCTCCTCGCTATGTAGCTTCAGGGTCTGTTTGGTGCTGTAATCGAAGTATGTTGACCAATGCCCCCGCGTTTTACCGGCAGCCTCCAGATCGGGCGACATGATGATTATCTGATCTTTCAGCTCTTTCAGAGCCACCGTTTGTTTCTGTGACCAGGGATGATCTTTTGAGACAGCCAGTTTCAGGGGAACTTCTTCAATTTTCTGTCCAAACAGCCTGTTATCTTCGGGCGGTACATGTTGAATGGCGATATTCGCACGGAAATTGAGGATTTCCTTCTCGATCTGGTGGGCCGGAATAGTCAAAAAGGAAAGGCGGATATTTGGATATTTTGTTTGGAAAACGGAAAGTAATGGCAGAGCGCGAATGGAGGAGGTTGCGACTACGTTCAGGTGCCCGGTCTCCAGCGAGTCGAGAGAGGAGAGGAGTGTATGGGCTTCGTCTTCCAGACTGAATATTCGTTTAGTTAGCTTCAAGAGCATTTCGCCCGAAGAAGTGATTTCCGTCTTCCGTCCATGCCGCCGGAACAGCTTCGTATTGTAACTCTGCTCCAATGCCTGAACCTGCAATGTGACTGCCGGTTGTGTGAGGCCCAGCATTTTTGCGGCGGATGAAAACCCACCTGTTTTGGCCACGGCATGAAACGCCTTTAGCTGTGCATGGTTCATCATCGTGGTCCCGGTCTAAATCACGTTGTGGTATTCCATACTTGCGCCTCTCATTGGAGTATTGAATAAGTATAATTGACGCTTAAGTTATGTCTAAACAATTGTCAATTGAAATAATTATAGTTAATACACTATTATAGGGTGTTTTTATTTACAAATTTTGCGAGCGACTTACATCTTGCCTTCGCATTTCTCGTTTATGATGTAGTTTTTTGCCTTATTGCCCAACGATACTATAGGTTGGTGCCGTTTTGGTATGAAAAGGAGTGGATGTGAGTACGACAATATATCTTGTTCGCCATGGCGAGGCTGCTGAATCTTGGGATCAGGCCTTGGATCCGGGACTAAGTGAAAAAGGAGTTCTTCAGGCTCGGGAGATGGCCGCGCGGCTGCATGGGGAGATTGCGCCATCAAGCTTATACAGCAGCCCACATAACCGCACCCGGG
>CALEMG010000454.1 GCA_937910835.1 uncultured Alphaproteobacteria bacterium
GCCATATACATACGAGAATTATATACAGGTCCGAATATTCAGTAATCGGACTGAAAAGGAGACTATATGGTAACGCCATTATTGCCAAAGGCGACGGCTGTTTGGCTCATTGACAATACATCCTTGTCATTCAATCAGATTGCAGATTTTTGCGGCCTGCATTCGCTGGAAGTTCAGGGAATTGCCGATGGCGAGGTTGCTGTGGGTATTGTCGGTCTGGACCCGATTGCCAACGGACAGCTTACTCAGGAAGAGATTGACCGCTGCCAGGGGGACACGGCGGCGCGACTTGAGATTAGTACGCCTGCGGGCGACGTGCCTCAACCTCGTCGGCGGGGAGGGCGCTACACACCTGTTTCCCGTCGCGGTGACCGGCCGGATGCCATTTCCTGGCTGATCAAGTTTCATCCCGAACTTACTGATGCACAGATTTCAAAGCTTGTCGGAACGACGAAGACCACAATTAACGCTGTACGCGACCGGTCTCATTGGAATTCCCAGAATATCCGCCCCCGGGATCCTGTAAGCCTTGGTATTTGCACCCAGCTGGAGCTGGACGAGGCCGTCAAGAAATCCGCTCATCGTCGCACGGACGAAGATCGTGGTAAATTGATGGAAGAGGTTGCCGCGGCTGTTGCCGCAGAGGCTGCAGCTGTTCCGCTCACGCCTTATGAACTGAAGAAACAGCAGGTTCAGAAAGAAGAAGCCTATGATCCGCGCGCGGAGGCTGAAGCGGTTTTCGGGAAAGCGGCTGAGAAGAAAAAGGACGATGATGACGACCAGGCAAATGCCGCCAAGAAATTTGAAGACCTGTTCAAATCATCCTCTGACGATTGATTAACGACCAGTGATAAAGATAACCCGCGGAAATTTGATTTTTCGCGGGTTTTTTTGATGTTATTTGTTCTCGATGCGGCGCTTTGTCCCGACGGTAGCTATTGACATTCCGACCTGACAGTTGTTTTTCTAAAGCTAAATAATACAAATTCCGGGAGGCATTCAATGGCCAGCTATGAAGAAGATTATGAGAGGTCTTTGCAAGACCCAGAAGCGTTCTGGGCAACTGCTGCGCAGGAGATCAGCTGGAGTAAGCCCTGGGACCGTGTGCTGAATGCGGACAATCCACCCTTTTATCGCTGGTTTGAAGGGGCGGAAATGAACACCTGCTACAACTGTCTCGATCGGCATGTTGAGGATGGGCGAGGGGATCAGGACGCTCTTATATACGACAGCCCGATGACCGGGCAGGTTAAGAAATTTACCTTTCAGGAACTCACCGATACGGTCGCACGATTTGCCGGGGCGCTGGCAGGGCTTGGAATCACAAAAGGTGATAGGGTCCTGATCTATATGCCGATGGTACCGGAGGCGGCCATTGGCATGCTGGCCTGCGCACGGATCGGGGCTATTCATTCCGTCGTTTTTGGTGGATTTGCGCCGAAGGAACTGGCAACACGTATAGATGATGCCAAGCCCGTCGCGATTATCGCCGCGTCCTGCGGATTGGAGCCGAACCGCACAATTGCCTATAAGCCCCTGATCGATGAAGCGATTGATATGTCCGCCCATAAACCGGCCAACTGCATTATTCTGCAGCGCCCGGAGTGCGAGGCGGAATTGAAGCCAGGGCGCGATCACGATTGGCGTGCGCTGGAAGCTGATGCAGAGCCTGCGCCCTGCGTTCCCGTTGCCGCGACCGATCCACTTTATATTCTCTATACTTCAGGCACGACAGGTGTACCCAAAGGCGTCGTGCGAGACAATGGCGGGCATGCTGTCGCCCTTCGTTGGTCCATGAAACATGTATATGATATCGACCCGGGCGACGTTTTCTGGGCGGCGTCCGATGTCGGCTGGGTGGTTGGCCATTCCTATATCGTCTATGCGCCGCTCTTGCATGGATGCACAACCATCTTGTTTGAGGGGAAGCCTGTCGGGACACCGGACGCAGGAACCTTCTGGCGTGTGATTGAGGATCACAAGGTAAAGGCCCTTTTTACGGCGCCGACGGCATTTCGCGCCATCCGGCAGCAGGACCCGGAAGGGAAACTCATTCCCGAATATGACCTCAGCAAATTCGTTACCTTATTTCTGGCCGGAGAGCGGGCCGACCCTGACACGATTGTCTGGGCACAGGATCAGCTTAAAGTTCCCGTCATCGATCACTGGTGGCAGACGGAAACAGGCTGGGCCATTGGCGCAAATTGCATGGGCTATGGCATGAAGCCTGTGAAACTCGGCAGTCCGACATATCCGGTGCCAGGCTATGACATTCGGATTATCAATGAAGAGGATGGTAAAGCCGAAATGAAGCGCGGTGAAATCGGCGTGATTGCTGTGAAATTGCCGCTGCCGCCCGGATCATTGCCGACGTTGTGGCAGAATGACGAGGGATTTGTCAGAGCCTATATGGCGGATATTCCGGGCTATTATAAGACGGGAGACGCCGGATATATCGATGAAGATGGCTATCTGTTCATCATGGCGAGGACCGATGACATTATTAACGTTGCGGGGCATCGCCTCTCTACCGGTGGCATGGAGGAAGTTCTTGCCGGACATCGGGATGTCGCTGAATGTGCGGTCATGGGGGTTCAGGATGAGTTGAAAGGGCAACTGCCGCTGGGCTTTGTTGTTCTGAATGCCGGTGTGAACCGCCCCGAAGAAGATATTCGGAAGGAACTTGTTGCCCTTGTGCGGGAGAAAATCGGTCCGGTTGCGGCCTTCAAGCTTGCGCTTGTCGTGAAACGCCTTCCAAAAACACGGTCGGGAAAGATCTTGCGCGGCGTCATGCGGAAAATAGCGGATGGGGAAGAATATACAACCCCGGCGACGATTGATGATCCGGCTGTCTTGACGGAAATCACGGAGGCTCTGTCGAAAGCTGGCTATCCTTCGGAAAGCTAGCTACGGGAGTTTTAGACTGTTATTTTAGCTTGGCTTCTGCCAAGGCGGTAAGAATGGGCGCGGCATTCGGGTCCGTATCATCCTTGATTCGCTTCGCCGCTACATAGGTCAGCAAATCCAGATGAATCCGGATGAGAGGTAGAGTCAATGACGAGGACTCAATGTCTTTGCTTGTCAATTCACATATGCCTTCGCCGATTGTACCCATGATAGGATAGCCGAACGACCCTCCCATACCCTTCAAGTCGTGCCCTTGCCGGAAG
>CALEMG010000455.1 GCA_937910835.1 uncultured Alphaproteobacteria bacterium
GACGGCGGAGAGTTTAATAGCGAAGAGGAGATCAATATCCGGAAACAACGATAGACATACGAGACTTCGCTACGAGGCAGCTTCGACACCTGCCCGGAAACTCAATTTCAATTCCTGACCCACCTTAAGCGCACGGAGATCGATCATCGATTTTAAGCTGTCGCTGGCCGCACGGGCCTCACTGCCGGAGACGCCAGCCCTAACGAGGGCACCCAGCAGCGTGTCCCCCGGCTCAAGAAGCAGTTCAATTGTCTGCTCGCTCTTTTCACGCCGAACAGACAAATTTTCGCGTTTGCTTTTCCGCTCGTAATCGCCAGCATCAAGAAACACCGGTGCGGATACTACTTCCACCAATGGCTTGGTGTCGGAACTTCCTAAGAGTGAACCGACTGAAAGCATTATAGCCGTTCCGACACCCGCAATCCCAATAAGACCGTACATTTGATTACGCTTCATTGCTCGGGTCCGGAGGCGCCCACGCTGTAGATGGGAACGGATACGTCGACTCGTCCGGCGTTCTTGAAGATCAGAGTCATCGAGAATTGTCCGCCTTTTGTCAGCGGTTGCTGCAGTTTCATGAGCATGACATGCAGGCCTCCGGGCGCCAGTGTGACGGAACCATTCGCTGGTATTTCCAGAGGGCCGACCGGCCCCATGGTGGAAACGCCGTCCTTTATCTCCATCCTGTGTACTTCCGGCATGGCGGAAACGGTTGTTTCAATTCCGGTAAGGATGTCAGCAGTTTGACCTTCGTTCCTGATAGTTACGTAAGCGGCGGCCGGACGGGACATGCCGATCGATGCGCGCGCCCATGGAGTTTCGATAACCAGATTTCCAACCCGAGTAGATTCAGCCAACGCTGGAAACGCAGAAGCAAGAAAGAAAAAGGCTAATAAAAGTGAAGGTAAAGCTTTTGACATATTGAATCTCATAATTTCTGTTCAAGGTCCGCAACGATTTCCTCCGGCGACATCCCATAACTGTATGTCCGGATGAAAGCGCCATCGGGAGAAATAAGATACACCGCAGAGGTGTGCCCCATAATGTAGCCGTCTGGAGCAGATTCCTGCGGCTGTTTTTCGAAGTAGGCCTTGAATGACTCCGCGGTCTCAGTTATCTGCGAGCCCGTTCCTGTCAATCCAACAATGGCCGGATGAAAGGCGGAGACATACTGCGCCATGGTCTCCATCTGGTCGCGATCAGGATCAACAGAAATAAATAGTGGCTTTATTGCTTTTGCGTCCGCCCCGAGTTGTTCCATCACGCTGGCAAGATCGGCGAGCGTCGTCGGGCAGATATCCGGGCAATTGGTGAATCCGAAAAAGACCAGAAGCCATTTGCCCCGGTAAGTTTTCTCCGTGACGACATTTCCTTGATGATCGGTCAGAGAGAAGGTCGGAGTGAAGGTAGTTGCCGTGTTTTGCGATGTGCCATCCTCTATAAGATGGCTAGCATCCTGAAAGATATTTAGCCAAAGAAAGAGGATCAAACCAACTGCGACAGCTCCCCAAAGAATAAGATGAATTGTCTTCAATTCTCTGCCACCTCCGCCTTGACCATACTTTGCAATTGCTGAGTTCCAAAGTCCGTTAGCGGTTTTCCGTTAACAAAAAACGTTGGTGTCTTGTTCACGCCGATTGCGTTTACATCGGACGCGTCCAAATTCATAGTGCCCACGATATCCGGCATCTTTACATCCGATCTCGCTTTCTCGATATCAAGCCCTGTGCCTTCTAGAACTGTCCAGACACTGTCTGCTGAACGTCCATGAGGGGCCCATCGTGATTGTGTTTCAAAGAGCCGTTCGAGAACCGGTTCGAATCTGCCTTGCAAACGGGATGCTTCAAGGATGCGAATGGCTTCCTCTGATGTTGGATGAAATGCGGCGTAACGAAGTACTACGCGTACCTTGTCAGGATAAGCTGTCATGATTTCTTTGACGACAGGGTAATAGGCTCGGCAAGCCTCGCATGCAGGATCAATAAACTCGACAATAGTAACAGGTGCGTCGACAGTGCCGAGTACAGGCGAATGTGGCCGAACAAGCTCCGCATTATTTGAAGTATTGGATGATGACATATCGGACGGTTTGTCGCCAATGGGCTGATAAAGAAATGCGCCGAACGCAAAAATTGCGATAGCTACCAAGGCTGTGGCTCCTATGACGATTCGGCGGCTCATATCGAAGACTTTCTTAAAGGAATGGTGAGTAACAGAATAATAGCTATGAAACCGGCAGCGGACAGGAATGGCAGAGGCAAAACCCAAAACAAGGTCTGTTCGTCGCCCGTGCAGGACGGTCCCTCTCTCGTGCAGGGTTGGACTGTTTCTGGAATTATTCCGGCAAAGAGAAGACTATGCCAAATGGCTATAACGGCACCTATTATTGCGATCGGTAGTACGTAACGGCGTACTGCCATGTCAGATGAGAAAGATGCAATACCCAGAATTAGCGCGAGTGGAAACATGGCTATACGTTGGTACCAGCATAGGACGCATGGCGTTCGTTCCATAATCTCGCCGATGAATAACGCGCCGAGCGTCGATACGAGTGCAATCAGCCACGCAAGAAACAGGGAATTTTTCTGGGTTTCAGTGCACATCCGATTACCCGTCTACTCGGCAGCCACGGTTTCAACTGTATGTTGGCGTTCCTTGAGCGCTTGCGCGATGATTTGTATGGACGACCACAGAAAGAGCCCGGCCATCAACCCGGCAACGGCTAGGTCCGGCCATGCCGTGCCAGTGGCAAAGACACCGCCAGCCGCCAGCATGACGGCGACATTGCCAATCGCATCATTACGACTACAGAGCCACACCGACCGAACGTTGGCGTCGCCGTCCTTATAGCGCAGGAGCACACCGACACTGGCAAGATTGGCCGCAAGCGCGAGCACGCCTATAGCCCCCATAACCGGTGCCGACGGGAGACCGAGCACAAGAACCTGATAGGCCGTTGAACCGAAAACCCAAAGCCCCATAAGAGCCAGACTGACCCCCTTGAGAAGTGCCGCCGTGGTGCGAACACGAACAGACATTCCCAGAACGAATAAACTGATGCCGTAGGTCAGAGAGTCGCCAAAGAAATCTAGCGCATCCGCTTTCAGCGCCTGTGAACCGGCAATCGAGCCCGCAATCATCTCGACGACGAACATACTCGCATTAATGCCAATGACGACCCACAAAGCTCGACGGAACCCTTTTGTCGCTCCGTCAAACTTGGGTTCATGTTGGCAACAACCAGCAGACATAGTCTTCTCCAATATTGTTGGTTACATCTCAATGCTACATATATACAGTCTACAGTAACTATAGGTTCAAGGAGAAAATTAACATGTCCAATGAGCTCACCATCGGTCGCGTAGCCAAAGGTACTGGTTGCAACGTGCAAACGATCCGGTATTACGAGCAAATCGGCCTCTTGCCATTGCCACGGCGCTCAGAAGGAAATCAACGACTTTACGACGACTCGGCTGTACAGAGGCTCAGTTTTATTCGCCATGCACGGGAACTTGGCTTCCCTCTGCAAGCCATCCGAGACCTGATAAGTCTGGCGGACAGGCCGGATAAGTCCTGCGAGGCAGCAGATGCGATTGCTAGAGAACAGTTGGAGGACATTGGCAAGCGACTCCAACGTCTTCAGGCGCTTCGGAGCGAGCTTGAGCGTATGGTTGAGCAATGCAAGGGAGGGCGGATCGCTGATTGTCGGGTAATTGAGACACTTGGCGATCATAGTCTCTGCGAGACGGACGATCATGTTTTACCGAAGGTCCGTCCTTGATGATGACCATCAGCGCGACGACCACCACCTATGGGCTGTATTTCGCGGCGGCGCTAGCCGAGATCGCAGGATGTTTCGCGTTCTGGGTCTGGCTGAAGCTGGACAAATCAGCTTGGTGGAGCGTACCAGGCGTTGCCAGCCTGATAGTTTTCGCTTGGCTTCTGACTCGGATCGACAGCGATTTCGCTGGGCGCACCTACGCTGCCTACGGCGGCATCTACATAACTAGCTCGCTTTTTTGGCTCTGGGCGGTGGAAGGTCAGAGACCTGACCGCTGGGACAGCATAGGCGCTCTTATCTGCATTGTTGGCGTCGGATTGATCATTTTCGGGCCACGCGGGAACTGATCGAATATTTGAGGTCAAGTCGGAGAGCCTGTGGTGTATACAACAGGCTTTCGACTAAAGACCATGGGGACCGACTTAGGTCGGTTTATTAACTCCCCGACTACCAAAGTTCTGGAATACCCGACAAGGGTTGCTTCTTTCGGTCTACAAACATTGGTTTAAAGTTTCCAGATTGTTTGTTGAAATGACTACTATCAGAGTATACATAGGGTTCAGGCGTTTTTATTTTCTGAGAGAAACAGTTGGCAGAAATTCGGAAAAAACTGAACTGGCGCAGAATAAGCGTGAGCATTTTTATGACTCTTGCTATTGCGATTAATGTTTTTGCGATAATACCCTCTGCCGAAAGTCACGAAGCTATAGAGAGCGTATCTCACATTATGGTTTCGGCGGCGGATGATTTGTCTAAAAGTCACGAAACCGACCGGCATAATCATATCGAAAAATGTGGCATGATCTCTTGTGCATTTAGCTTGCCCGCAAATTTTCAAGTAATATCGACAGCGTTTGGTACGAAAACGCCGTTTGATGTCATTGCTGTGCAAATCGCATCTATTGCTTTCGCACCACCAAAGCACCCCCCAAAGGTTTAGTTCCTCATTTAGGCCATTTCCCAAGACAGCCATGATTGCTGTCACTGCCGGTATGCGCCTTTCTCAAACTTCGACTATTGAAATTTGAATCTGTCTCCCTGTCTGACCGAGATGAGGTCTGCGCTAGATGGAGACTGGAATAGGAATTGATAACATGAAAATTAAGCGTACTTTTTTGTCCGGTGTTGCCGGAGCGACTCTCACTGCCGTCTTAGCACTAAGCTCAGCGATCGCATTTGCTGCGGGCAGCCATGATGGCAGCCACGGCGGAAAATCGGGCATTGGTGTCCCTGGTAACGCTGCAGACGTCACCAGAACCATTGAGATTAAGATGGGGGATAATTTTTACGAACCGGAAGAGATTTCCATCAAGAAAGGTGAAACGGTTCAATTCAAGATCATCAATGCCGGGGAATTCGTCCATGAATTCAATATCGGAACAGCCGCCATGCATGCCGCACATCAGGAAGAAATGATGATGATGATGGAGCACGGGGTACTGGAGGCCGACAAGATCAATCGGGATATGATGAAAATGGATATGGGAAATGGCAAGACCATGGAACATAGCGATCCGAATAGTGTGTTGCTGGAACCGAACGAAACGGCGGAAGTTATCTGGAAATTTTCGGATGATGCCGAGCTGGAATTCGCCTGCAACGTTCCTGGCCATTATGCCTCCGGCATGATGGGTGAAGTTCACTTTGAGTAAATGTTTGCGCAGCCCAAAGAGGCTGCGCATTCCAGCTTTTCAAAAAATGAAAGGAACAGCAGGATGAGAATTTCATTCATGCAAAAGGCTTGCCTTGGACTTGCAATGGCTGCAGGAGTTGCTCTTCTACCAAGCTTGAGTGTCGCGAAAACCTATAACCTGACCGTCGACAAAGTTATGATTGATACAGGAGACTTCCAAAAGGAAGGTATCGGGTACAATGGGAAATCTCCCGGACCGGTTCTCCAGTTTCAGGAAGGAGAAGACGTCACGATCAATGTGACAAATAACCTCGATGAATCCACATCTATCCATTGGCACGGTCTTATCCTCCCCTTCCAGATGGATGGTGTGCCTAAAATCAGCTTCCCCGGAATCGAACCGGGAGAGACCTTCACCTATAAATTTCCAATCGTGCAATCCGGAACATACTGGTTTCATAGCCATTCTGGTTTTCAGGAGCCGGACGGAGCCTATGGTTCAATTGTAATCGAACCTGAGAAACGGGACCCATATCGTTTTGACAAGGATTATGTTGTTCAGTTCACGGATGCGCATCCTCATTCCGGCAAGCGTATATTGCGGAATTTGAAAATGTCGGCGGATTATTACAACCGTCAGCAACAAACGATTGGCGATTTTTTCGCAGATGTCCGTGAGAACGGTTTTAAAGCAACCGTCGATGACAGGATGGCGTGGGGCGACATGCGGATGATGAAGACAGACATTGAGGATGTGCAGGGCTTCACACCGCTTATCAATGGCAAAGGGCCCGAACAGAACTGGACCGGATTGTTCGAGCCTAAAGAACGTATCCGCCTCCGGTTCATCAATTCCTCCGCCATGACTTATTTTGATGTTCGCATACCGGGGTTGCAGATGACGGTTGTGGCTGCCGATGGAAACAATGTGCAACCTGTCACTGTCGATGAGCTTCGTTTGGGCGTTGCTGAGACGTATGACGTTATCGTTCGTCCCATGGACGATAAAGCCTATACGATATTCGGCGCAAGCATGGGGAGAACGGCATACGCTCGGGCCACTCTCGCGTCGCGCCAAGGCATGGTTGCGGAAATTCCGGAAATGACAAATGCACCGCTTCTCACCATGGCAGATATGGGGATGGACCACGGCAATATGGAAGGCATGGATCATTCGTCGATGAAAGATATGGACCATTCCAAAATGAAGCGTATGGACCACTCCAGTATGAAGGAGATGGATCATTCGAGCATGAAAGGCATGGATCACTCAAATATGATGGGCATGGAGCAGGATAAGGATAGCTTTTACGCAAATGGCAGTGGACTTGTCCCTACAGCGGCAAATGGCGGCAAGTTCCTTTCTTATGCCGACCTGAAGGCACAAAAACCTCTTTATGAGGAGCGAGAAGCCACGCGGGAGATCGAGTTGCGATTGACCGGAAACATGGAGCGCTATATCTGGTCCATCAATGGCGTGAAATATGAAGACGCTGATCCGGTCGTTCTTCAGTATGGCGAGCGGGTCCGGTTCAAGTTAGTCAATGAAACCATGATGACCCACCCCATGCACCTGCATGGTATGTGGAGCATTCTGGATGTCGGTGCTGGGAAGTGTGACCCGATCAAACACACTATCAGCGTTGCTCCCGGAACAACCGTCTATTCCGAAACAGAAGTTGATGCGCCCGGCCAATGGGCGTTCCATTGTCATTTGTCTTTCCATATGGATGCCGGAATGTTCCGGAAGATTGTCGTTGAAGGCGGTCCGACATCCGCGAGCCTCAATCCGTCTGAACAGGGAGAACTGCAATGATTAAATTGAAGAAATCTCTCCTGACAGCGGCCCTCACCTTTTCTATTTTGATGCCAGTTGTCGGCCATTCGGCGGAAATGTCGAATATCTACTATGGTGTTCAGATGGAGGAGTTTGAGTATCGGTATGGAGAAGGCGGCGAAGAGCTTTTTGCCTTTGACGGTGATGCGTTTATCGGGACCGATGAATTGAAACTCCGGTGGGAAGGAAGCGGGGAACTGGATTTGAATGTTAATCGCTTTGAATCCCTCTCCAATCAGCTCGCCTTGCAAACACCCATATCGGATTTTTGGGACATCAAAGGCGGCGTTAGGTACTCGAGCCCGCAAGGACCGGATCGTTGGTACGCTGCCGTTGGCTTGAGTGGCCTTGCTCCGCAATGGATCGAGGTGGATACGCATCTGTTCCTGAGTGAAAAGGGAAAGCTTTCTGCTGATCTCGATATTGAGTACGAGATACTTCTCACCAATTACTTAACCCTGACGCCTTCCGCAAATATCGATGCGGCCTTTTCGAGTGATCGGGAAATTGGTGTTGGCTCCGGTATTAACAGCGTGGAGGCAGGTTTAAGGCTCAGCTATGACGTCTGGGATAGAATTCTCTCGCCTTACGTTGGCGTCGTCTACGAGCGCAAGTTCGGTCAGACTGCAAATTACGTCGAAGCAGAGGGTGAAAGTGCCGATATCTGGTATGCCGTTATCGGTGCCAAGCTGATGTTCTAAGACGTCGGGTAACGGATTTTTACTTATTCTGGAGGGAGCGTAGAGCTCTCTCCAGAGATATGTCTCGGCTACGGAGTCGTCATGCCTAGAATACATATCATATCATTACTGGTAACGGTATTCCTGGCGCTCCAGGCACCAGCATTTGCCGATAATACAGATGCCTATTTTCAACCTGCTGAAATCCACGATGCCGTTGTGACGATATCTGATCAGGATACGTCGGGAGACTTGCGTTTTCGAATAGTCAACGGTAGCCCCGGGAAATTGACAATACTCGGTGTTTCAAACACCGATAACGTTCAGTCAAAGATTATGGGGAGGATAGACGCGAACAATTACACAGAGCTTGGATCAATAACGTTGCTGCGGGAAGAGAATCTTGATCTGACAACAACCCATATATTTGTACGTCTTTCCAATTTTAGAGAGCCTTTGGAGATCGGCAAAATTATTGAATTGAAGCTTGTTCTCTCCAATGGAGAATTGCCGTTTTCAGCCCATGTAAACCGTTAATATCTGACGCGAGCAGCGTGTTTCAATATTGAATATCAGACCGGAGAAAAGAGCAATGGAAACACAACAGAACGACAACCGCTCAACACAATATAAGAAAGACAGCCTGACACTCAGTGGTGCCGTATCCATGGGGACAGGCGTGATGATTGGCGCGGGCATACTTGCCCTTACTGGTCAGATTGCGGAGCTTGCCGGATCATTATTCCCCCTCGCCTTCTTCGCTGCCGCTATCGTAACGGCCTTTAGTGCATATTCCTATGTTAAGATGGCAAATGCCTATCCCTCTGCTGGCGGGATAGGCATGTTTTTGCAAAAGGCATATGGCCGGGGAACGGTCACGGCGGGTGGTGCCTTGCTTATGTATTTTTCTATGGTCATTAACGAAAGCCTGGTCGCCCGGACTTTCGGCACCTACACCATGCAATTGTTCGATACCGAACCCATTGGCTGGGCCGTAACGGCCTTGGGAGTCGGTGTATTGATCTTCGCATTTTTGATCAATGTTTCCGGCAATCGCCTCATTGGTGGGTTTTCACTCTTGATGGCGTTTCTCAAGATCGGCGGGATTGTTGTTTTTGCGATCGGAGGTTTATGGATCGCGGATATTTCTTTTGAAGGTGTCATGCCACAATCGTCATCGGACACGCCGATTACAGGGTTTCTCGCGGCGATGGCGCTGGCTATTCTTGCGTTTAAAGGATTTACGACCATAACCAACAGTGGATCAGAAATTGTTGATCCTCACAAGAATGATGGACGCGCGATCATCATATCGATATAGGTATGTTTTGAAATCTATGGGCATGTTGCGCTGGCGGATTCCGAAGACCTGACTTTAGACGAAATTATTGCGGCAAAGGATTTCGCCCTGGCGAAGGCCGCGCGTCCGGCATTTGGCAGTTACGGACTATGGTTTACGGTTGGATTGGCAATTGTCGCTACTGTTTCGGGACTGATTGCCAGTGTCTTTGCCGTTTCGCGGATGCTGGCCATGCTTACCGACATGAAACTGGTGCCGCATAGCCATTTCGGGATGCCGGGAGATATCCAGAAACACACGCTGGTTTATACGGTCGTGATTGCTATTTTCCTGACGATATTTTTTGACCTGAGCCGGATCGCATCTTTGGGCGCCATTTTCTATATCATCATGGATATTTTTATTCATTGGGGCGTGTATCGGTATTTGCGCAAAGAGGTCAACGCCAACGGATTTGTCGTTTTGGCGGCGATTGCTTTTGATGTGATCGTGCTTGGCGCATTTTTGATTGTGAAAGCGTCAACTGATATGTTGGTGATCTATGCCGCATTAATCGGGATCGCCGTGATTTTTGTTGGTGAGAGATTTTTCCTTAAGTGGCAGAAAATTCCTAAATCTAAAAAAGAGCTATATCTCCGGTTAAGATTTCTAGGGCATTTTTCTCCAAGCTATTCAATGAATTGCATTACAATTATTAGCCTATTTTCCCCAGAACTGGAAATGCTTCCAGAAGCCAATATGAAAATCTGGAAAGTTGCCCGGTCATCATCGTTATGCCCATTACAATCATCAAGAACCCTGCCCCCTGATGGAGCCGTCGCCCCAGTCGTCCTAGGGCACGAATTTTAAGACGTAAAGTGTCTGTAAAAATTGCCGCGAGTAAAAATGGAACGCCCAAACCTGCCGCGTAGATCGTTAGCAGCGCTACTCCCTCCCGTAGGGTTGCCGTTGTGGCGCTAACGGTTAAAATCGCCCCTAGTATGGGGCCTATACAGGGTGTCCAGCCAAATCCAAAAGCGAGACCGAGTACATAGGCTGAGATCGGACGTCCGCCTGGAATTGCAAGATGAAATCGAAAATCTCTCTGCAGAATATCTAGCCGCGCCAACCCGATCATAAACAGACCAAATAGTATGATAATGCCTCCGCCAATCAAATTGAGTTCATAACTGTACCCAATCAACACCCGGCCAATGGTTGTGGCGCTTGCTCCCAACGCTATAAAAACCGTAGAGAATCCCAGTATAAAGCACACACTCAATCCGGCCGCTGCGAATTTCTCCGGCGATTTGAATTCAGGAGAGGTGGCAATGCTCTGGCCGCCTGCAATGTAGGAAATATATCCTGGAATGAGTGGTAATACACAAGGTGACAAAAACGAAATTATACCCGCCAAAAAAGTCGCAATTATACCAATTCCCGAAATTTCAATCATCAATCTTAACTTTCTAGGCGTTTATCGCAAATTTATTGATTGAAAAAATGTAGAGCCCTATCCCACCATTGCATAAAAATATTTTTTTCTGGCTGATTTTTCTGATGAGAAAGACCGTTCACATATGACACAAGGTTGATGGGTTTGAATTTAAGTCCATGAAATTTTGCGGCGAAACGACCTTTCCTATCAATAATATGCGTCACCACGCTATGCATTTGTTGGCCCGCTTCCTCTGGCTGGAACTTAACACCAAATTCCTCAGCAAGGATTCGAGTGAAATTTTCTGCGTCATTCGGCTTTTTTGTTAGAATCGTCCAATTTATTGCATCA
>CALEMG010000456.1 GCA_937910835.1 uncultured Alphaproteobacteria bacterium
CGGAAAGTCCTATGGAAGCAGAGGAATATGGCGCGGAATCGATCAAGGTCCTGAAAGGCCTGGAGGCGGTGCGCAAGCGCCCGGGCATGTATATCGGCGATACGGACGATGGCTCGGGTCTGCATCACATGGTCTATGAAGTGGTGGATAACGCCATCGACGAGGCGCTGGCCGGTCATTGCGACCTGATTTATGTCTCGCTCAACCCCGAGGGCTCGGTCACGGTGCGCGATAATGGCCGCGGTATCCCGGTCGATATGCATGAGGAAGGGGTCTCCGCCGCCGAGGTGATCATGACCCAGCTTCACGCAGGCGGCAAGTTCGACCAGAATTCCTATAAGGTATCCGGCGGCCTGCATGGCGTGGGTGTCTCTGTGGTAAATGCCCTATCGACCCGTCTGAACATGACCATCTGGCGCAATGACAAGGAACACCGTCTCAGTTTCGAGCATGGGGAGCCAGTTGGCGCTCTTGAAATTGTCGGCGATGCCGCCGGCAAGAGCGGAACGGAAATCACCTTCATCCCGTCGCCCGAAACCTTTACCAACATCAAGTTTGAATTCTCGACGCTGGAACATCGCCTGCGGGAGCTCGCCTTCCTCAATTCCGGCGTTTATATACAAATCAATGACTTACGCTCGGCCGAGCCGGTGACCGTGGACCTGCATTATGAGGGCGGCATTTCCGCTTTCGTGAAATATCTCGACCGGTCGAAAAATCCGATGATCACGGAAACCATCGATCTTGTCGGGGAAAAGGATGGAGTGACGGTTGAGGCGTCGCTGGAGTGGAACGACAGCTATCATGAAAATGTGCTCTGCTTCACCAATAATATCCCGCAGCGTGACGGCGGCACCCATCTCGCCGGTTTCCGTGCCGCGCTGACCCGCGCCATCAACCAGTATGCCGCCTCCAGCGGGATCGCCAAGAAAGAAAAGGCGACAATCACTGGCGATGACGCGCGTGAGGGGCTGACCTGCGTCGTCTCGGTCAAGGTGCCAGACCCGAAATTCTCGTCGCAAACCAAGGACAAGCTGGTCTCCAGTGAAGTGCGACAGATCGTTGAAAGTTCGGTCTATGACGCGCTCAGCCAGTGGTTCGAGGAGCATCCGAACGACGCGAAAATCGTCATTTCAAAGGTGGTCGAGGCCGCTGCGGCGCGTGAAGCCGCCCGCAAGGCGCGCGAGCTGACCCGCCGCAAGGGCGCGCTGGATATTTCCAGCCTGCCGGGCAAACTTGCCGATTGCCAGTCTAAAGACCCGGAGATTTCAGAGCTTTTCCTCGTCGAGGGTGACAGTGCCGGTGGTTCCGCCAAGCAGGGGCGGGATCGTCATAATCAGGCCGTTCTGCCGTTGCGCGGTAAAATCCTCAATGTGGAGCGGGCGCGGTTTGACCGCATGCTCTCCTCCAACGAAATCGGTACCATGATCACCGCGCTCGGTACCGGGATCGGGCCGGAGGAATTCGATATCGAGAAGGCGCGCTATCACAAGATCATCATCATGACCGACGCCGACGTGGACGGATCACATATCCGTACACTTCTGCTCACCTTCTTCTATCGGCAGATGCCGGAACTCGTCGAGAAGGGCTATCTTTATATTGCCCAGCCACCGCTCTATAAGGTGACCAAAGGTAAGTCATCCGTTTACCTGAAAGACCAGAAGGCGATGGATGATTACCTGATCGATCAGGGCATGGAAGAAGTGGTGTTGGAGCTTGCCTCCGGTGAGCAGCGGAGCGGTGAAGACCTCCGTGCCCTCGTTGCGCGCGCGCGCCAGGCCCGCGATCTTATTGAATCAATTGCCCGAATTCAAAACCGTGCTGTAGTTGAGCAGGTCGCCATCGTCGGTGCGCTGAGCGATGAGCTTTTGAGCGATCCCGACCGTGGCCCCGAAGCGGTTGCCACGGTCGCCAAACGGCTCGACGCCATCTCCTCCGAAACAGAACGGGGATGGATTGGCGAGATTTTACCCGACTTCAGCCTGAAATTCAGCCGCGAGGTACGCGGCGTAACGGAAGTGCAGCTTGTCGACAGCAACCTGATCCATTCCGCCGAAGCACGGCAGCTGGATTCCATGAAAGAGGAATTGCAGGCCATCTACGCGACTTCCTCCGTCTTTATCCATAAGGATAAGCGCTTGACCATAAACTCCCCGATCGAGCTGATGGAAGCCATCACGAACCTTGGAAAACGCGGGCTGGCCATTCAGCGCTATAAAGGACTGGGTGAGATGAACCCCGAACAGCTGTGGGAAACCACCCTTGATCATGAGGCGCGGACGCTGCTTCAAGTGAAGATCAACCACGGGGATGAGGCCGATGAGGTTTTCTCCACCCTGATGGGCGATGTGGTGGAGCCACGGCGCAACTTTATTCAGGACAACGCCCTCAAGGTCAGCTTCCTGGACGCCTGATGTCGGAAAATGCGGCTTAAAAACGCAATTTTGCCTTATATGTGAGAGATAAGACACCCTTTGGCCCGCATTTTGAGTAATGCAAAGTAGCAATCGAGTTCGATTATGAAGAAGGCATCCAAAGGATCAGGCAGACGGAGACCGGCCAACGGACCGGGCTCAAAAGCTTATCCGCAGCGCCCGAAGCCCGCGCGAGGCAAGAAAAGCGCGAAAGCGGCATCGAGGCAAAGCCCGAAAAAGACGGCGGCACGCCGCCCACGCAAAGGTGCGCAGAAATCCAGCGGTCTCTGGGCCCCGAGTGTTAACTGGGGTAGCGCTGCAGTTCTGTGGGGTCTTCTGATCGGCGGGATTTTTATCGGCTATTTTGCCTATACGCTGCCTGATATTTCCGGCATCGGCGAGATTGAGAAGCGCCCCTCCATGGTGCTGCAAACCCGAGATGGCATCCGATATTCGACCTATGGCGACCTTTATGGCGATATGCTCCCCATCGAAGCAATTCCGGAAAATATAAAACAAGCCGTACTCGCGACCGAAGACAGCCATTTCTATAATCATTTTGGCCTGAACCCGATCAGCCTTATCCGCGCGGCCTGGCGCAATTATGAGGCCGGGCGTGTTGTTCAAGGCGGCAGCACGATTACGCAGCCGCTCGCAAAGAACCTGTTTCTGACACCGGAGCGCACCTTGGGGCGGAAAATCCGCGAAACCCTGCTCGCCTTCTGGCTTGAGGCGGAATATTCGAAGGACGAAATCCTCGCGCTTTATCTCAATCGTATGTATTTCGGCTCCGGCACCTATGGCATTGACGCGGCGTCGAGAAAATACTTCTCCCATCCGGCGACGGAGCTGACCACGGCCGAGGCAGCGATGCTGGCCGGCCTTCTGAAGGCGCCGAGCTATTACGCGCCCACTCGCAACCTGGAACGGGCGCGGGACCGGGCGAGTGTCGTTCTTGCCCGCATGGTCGATGAAGACTATCTCACTCCGACGGAGGCCGGGAACCTCCGTGAAAAACCAGCGGTTTTGATCAATGCGAGCCGGGATTTTCGCAATGTGCGCTATTTTTCCGACTGGGTCGTAAGCGAAGTGCAGGCCTACATTGGCCGGACAGACAAGGATCTGGTGATCACAACAACGCTGGATCTTGGCATGCAGGGCGATGCCGAACGCGCGATTGAGGCGCGGCTAAAAGCCGAAGGCGCGAAAATGGGCGTGAGCCAGGGTGCTTTCGTTGCCATGACACCGGACGGCGCCGGGAGCGCCATGGTCGGCGGGCGGTCCTATGCGAAATCCGTTTATAACCGGGCAACGGTCGCGCGGCGGCAGCCCGGATCCGTCTTCAAGACAATTGTCTATGCGGCCGCCTTTGAAAACGGCCTGTCACCTGACGATATTTTCAATGATGGTCCGATCGATATCGATGGCTGGGCGCCGAAAAACTACACCAAGCTCTATAACGGCGATATGAGCCTGCGGGAGGCCTACGCCCGTTCGATCAATACGGTCGCTGTGCGGGTAACGGAACGGGTCGGACGCGACAAGGTG
>CALEMG010000457.1 GCA_937910835.1 uncultured Alphaproteobacteria bacterium
GCCATCAAGGCAGGCAGTAAATCGCCATTGAGCCGTGCACAGAGAGCCTGACATTCCGGATCGCCGAGGCGGACGTTATATTCAATGAGTTTCGGGCCGTCTTTCATGATCATCAGCCCCGCATAAAGCACACCGGTGAAGGGAGTCCCCCGATTTTTCAGGGCGGTAATGGTTGGCATGATAATCTTTTTTATGGTCGCGTCGATCATCTCCGGCGTCATGACAGGTGCGGGGGAGTAGGCGCCCATCCCCCCGGTGTTCGGACCGGTATCGCCATCGCCGACAGCCTTATGATCCTGCGCTGTGGCAAGAGGGAGTATGTTCTCCCCGTCGGTTAGCACGAAGAAGCTGGCCTCTTCGCCTTCCATAAATTCTTCAATCACGATTTCGGCGCCAGCGCCGCCAAAAAGTCCGCCAAAAATTTCGTCAATCGTTTCATTGGCCTCAGGCAACGTCTCTGCGATAATCACGCCCTTACCTGCGGCGAGCCCGTCGGCCTTGATGACGATAGGAAATGTGCCGTTCGCCATATAGGCTTTTGCTTCATCAGGATTATCAAAGCGCTGATAAGCGGCTGTTGGGATGTTGTTTTCGCGGCAGAGATCCTTCATAAAGCCTTTAGAGCCTTCCAACGCGGCGGCAGCCGCGCGAGGACCAAAGCTTTTTATTCCCGCATCGGAAAGCTTGTCAACGAGTCCCATAACAAGCGGTACTTCGGGACCAACAACGACAAAGTCGATGGCTTCCTTTTGGCTGAAATCGACGATCTTCTCGATATCTTCCGCGCCGATATCGACGCAGTCCGCAACTTCTTCAATGCCGCCGTTGCCCGGGGCGCAGAAAAGCTTTTCAACCAAAGGGGATTTTTTCAATGCCCAACATAGCGCGTGCTCACGACCACCGGAGCCAATAACGAGTACTTTCATAATATTTCGAACTAATTTCCTTTGAACGACAGTGGAGAGTTTGTAGCATACTGTGACCACAGGCTAAACAATCTTGAAGGAAAATCGTGTCAGATAATCGGAACTCAGGATCATCCAATATCCATGAATATACCGTTTCGGAGCTGAGCAGTTCGCTCAAGCGCACAGTTGAGGATGTTTTTGGCCATGTCCGCGTCCGTGCGGAAATTTCCGGTTTAACGCGGGCGGCGTCCGGTCACGTCTATCTGACACTGAAGGATGACAAAGCTGTGTTGGATGGTGTGATGTGGCGCGGTACAGCGAGCAAACTCAGTTTCCGTCCAGAAGACGGTCTTGAAGTTGTCTGCACTGGTAAGCTGACGACATATCCTGGGCGATCAAAATACCAAATTGTAATTGAAGCGATGGAGCCGGCGGGTGTAGGGGCATTGATGGCGCTGCTGGAGGAGCGGAAGAAAAAGCTCTCAGCGGAAGGGCTGTTCGATTCATCGCGTAAAAAGGAGTTGCCCTACCTTCCACAGATAATTGGAGTGGTCACCTCCCCGACAGGCGCGGTTATCAGAGATATCCTTCATCGTTTACGCGACAGGTTCCCGACCCATGTGCTGCTCTGGCCAGTGCTGGTGCAAGGAGAGACGGCTGCGGGC
>CALEMG010000458.1 GCA_937910835.1 uncultured Alphaproteobacteria bacterium
ATCGTCCCAATATTTACATGCGGTTTACTACGATCAAATTTCTCTTTGGCCATTTCCGTCGTCCCGAAGCAATAAATTACACAGCCCAAAAACACCGAATGTCACTCATTCGGCATCATCATTTCCATGGCCTATTTATAATGCGCTGACCAGCGCTTGGAGCGGGTGAAGGGAATCGAACCCTCGTATTCAGCTTGGAAGGCTGCTGCTCTACCATTGAGCTACACCCGCCTTGTTCGCATCAGTCGATGCCAGCTCCGTGACACCTTATATATTTCAGCACGCACATGGTGGAGGGAGTTGGATTTGAACCAACGTAGGCATAGCCAACGGATTTACAGTCCGTCCCTTTTAACCACTCAGGCACCCCTCCGCACATGCATCAGGCCTCCGGCTTGCACCGAAGGTGACCGGCACTATCGAAAATTCCCGAGTAAAGTCAACCGAAAAAGAGCGAATCTTATCGATTTATTCAATTTTTTTCGGCCCACTCAAAAATGCTGACTTGTTGCATGATACGAAGCACAATATAAGCATCGCCATGACGAGAAGCAAGTCGGCAAATATTCGGGGCCGCAAACCCCGCAAGGACACGGAGAATTCCGCGAAGAAAGCGCCGCGTGGGCGCCAAGGCGGAAAATCAGTTGTAGCATCGGAAGGATGGCTTTATGGCGACCATGCAGTTGTGGCCGCCCTCGCCAATCCGGCGCGTAAATTCCGTCGCCTCGTTCTTACAAGAAGCAAGTTTGAGGCGCTGGACGAGGAAACGAAGGGCAGGATCGAAGAACAGATCGCTCCGGAATTTGCCGACAAGGACGCTATTGCCCGGCTCCTCCCCGATAATGCCATTCATCAAGGGATTGCCCTCCTCCCGTCACCGCTTCCCGATCACACGATTGAAGACCTGCTCGGTAATCCTGACTTGGCCATCCAGGTGGTAGCCGTGCTGGATCAGGTGACTGATCCACAAAATGTCGGCGCCATATTACGCTCGGCCGCGGCCTTCAATGTTGCAGCCGTTATAATGCCCGACCGTCATTCTCCCCCCATAACCGGCGTACTCGCGAAAGCAGCCTCTGGCGCGGTGGAGACCGTACCGATCATTCGTGTTGGGAATTTGTCGCGGGCGCTTGACCAGCTGGCGGAACAAGGCTTCTGGCGAATCGGCCTCGACGGCCAAGCGGAGCAAGAATTGTCGCAGGCTGCGGCGACTCTTGAGAAGGTTGCCATCGTTCTTGGAGCTGAAGGAAAAGGCCTCCGTCAACTGACAACACAGAAATGCGATTTGCTCGCTAAGCTGCCGATCAGTTCACGGGTTGAAAGCCTGAACGTATCCAACGCCGCAGCCATCACTTTTTATGAACTGGCACGGTCCACAAATTAGCGAACTCATACGGAGTGATGAGCTGTACAAACTTGGCGACAAGGCATGCCACAAAGTTACGCACTCATAACGATTATTGATGGAAGATTTTTATCGTATTGAGAAAACTCTACTTTATCAATTTTTAGGCCAGACACTTTTTCCATTATCTGCTGCTTTGAAAAACATTTCTGGGATATGTCGCGCCATAATACGAGAAAATAATCTCTTATGACGCTACATATAATACTCACTGGAAACATGCGAAAAATTCTGGACAGAGTACATATCGCCCTATATAAGCTGGCTCCCAGTGGAAAGTTGAGCTCTTTCCTGGAATTGGTACAGCATTTTGCCGCTATAGCTCAGCTGGTAGAGCAGTTGATTTGTAATCATCAGGTCCCGGGTTCGACTCCTGGTGGCGGCACCACATAAGCCCTTGGAAACAAATCGTTTCCGAGGGCTTATCTGTTTCAAAACCTCTCCCCACCTTTCCTTATGGCACAAATTTGGCACAATTACTCCTTGATAACCATGACCAAACCGGTTCGCTGGGGATCAAAGCCGACAATGGAATGAACAATGGCGACGATCTCAAAAAGAGTTTCCAAGGCAACAGGGAAAGTAAGTTATAAAGTTCAAGTCCGGCGAAAAGGCCGCCCTCCATTGACCGCTACGTTTGAGAAAAAGACGGATGCAAAGAAATGGGCTAACGATAAAGAAGCGGAAATAAATCAAAACAAAAATTTTGGATATTCAATCTCAAAGAAAATAAACCTGCTTGACGTTATCGAGCGATACATAAAAGAGGTATTGGACCATAAATCTGGCAATACCATTCGGGGGCAAACAGCACAGTTGGAATGGTGGCAAAGCGAGTTGGGAAAGCTCTCGATCTCGGATATATCGGTCGATCTCATATTGAAGTTTCGGGCAAAACTACAGCAACAAGTCAGCAAGCAGGGTAATCAACTTTCAAATTCCACAATCAATCGATACCTCAGTGCCCTGAGCAATGTATTTACGGTTGCCATAAAGGAATGGTCGTGCGCCAACATTAATCCACTTTTGTCAATCCGGAAGCTGCCAGAGCCGAAACCCCGCACGAGGTTTCTATCAGATGATGAGCGGGTAGCACTGTTGAAGGCCTGCAAAGAAAGTACGAGCCAATATCTTTATCCCATTGTCATTCTAACCTTAGCAACGGGCGCTCGAAAAAGCGAAATTTTGAACATCACCTGGGACCATGTGCATCTCGATCAAGACATTGTCGTCATCCCGGAAACAAAGAACGGGACGACTCATACGCTCGCGCTCAGTGGCATATCGAAGAAAATTCTAACATCGCTTCAAAAATCCCGCTGTTCGAAATGCCCTTGGGTTTTTCCGAACAAAGACAAGGATGGACCAATTGATATCCGAAAGGCATTCGATACGGCAATAAAGAATGCGCAGATAGAAGATTTCAAATTTCATGACCTTCGCCATACAGCTGCATCCTACCTAGCAATGAATGGGGCAACCACAGTTGAGTTGGCGGCAGCGCTTAATCATAAATCGTTGCAAATGGTTCACCGATACGCACATCTCAGCAAACCACATTCAGCGAATGTATTAAGCTCAATGAATGAAAAATACTTGGGGGATGAAGATGTCGATGCCTAATTGGAAGAATCCTGAAGATTACAAGTACACAGAGAAATTAACTGGCCACGGTTGGGCATGGGAATTTCTAAGAAGAGATAAACGATATTTAGCGGACTATGCGGCTTTAAAGAAAAATGAAGTCAGGGATGAATTTGGCAACCCGCCAGTGTCTTTCACTGGAACAAAATTAAGGCTCTACGAAGGCGACTACATTTTAACGCCGCCTTTGGCGAAAAATGGAAGTGTGTATGATTGGGTGAACAAACATGTAAACGAACCGAAAGATAGTTTTTTTCATACTCCCCGAGAATACATAATCTTCAAATGGGGCCTGACCGACATCATT
>CALEMG010000459.1 GCA_937910835.1 uncultured Alphaproteobacteria bacterium
CCCAAACTTCTGTCCGTGAAGCGTTGATCAGTTCCCCACCGCTCATTTGCATGATAACCCTCCCGACGTTGACTTGGTTTATTTTCCTTAGCCTACTCCATGAAGAACGGGCAGGGCAAGTCCGTTATCGGGGTTATTATTTGAACGCCGGCCGGTCCAGCAGATGTTGCTTGACGTCGGAAAAATTTATGCCGACCAGCAACTTGTCCGTTACGTCGCCATTTGTTGTCAGAGGGAGAACAACGCGTTCATAGTTCAGTTTCCGGCCGGAAGGAACGCTTGCTGTGTTGGCCATGTATGTCGGCCGCTGCCGGGCAACCGTATAGTCATACTGGGACATAATCGTCGGGCGATCCTCGTCGCTGAGGATGGTCTCAAGATACTCTCCGGTTATCGGTTTCTGATAGACGGGGTTGACGGCAGACCCTGCGAGGCGGATGAAATACCTGGGCCTGCCGGCGCAGACATCAAGAAGGATAATATGTCGGAGGCAGTGCGGAATATCGACCGGGTTAAATTGTTGGCGGTTCGGCACTGCCGGAGCGGGGTCAAGCTGCCGCCAGTATCTCACCAGATCATTAAGAGCCTGGTGGGAGATATACGCCAGAGATGTCGTAAATTCCGTCATCAGCATTTAACCCGTTGGGCGAAAAATGGCTGCGCAGAGATAGAGTATTTGTGGTGATTGTGCAACTGCTTTATTCGTCTAATGGTAGCATTCATGGCTGCTCGGATTGAATTACATTTTTTTGTGGCATTATGACAACGAAGTCGATCTTTCATTAAGCAGGGATTAACCATTCATCCGTAATTTGGGTTCCATAAAAACTATATGAGATCAATTATATGCGCCCTGCAACCCGCTCGACTTTTGACATTCTCTGCTGGCTGAAAAATCAAAGCTGGACGTCTGATAAGGCATCGGAAGCGCCTTTTCTATTGACGCTTCTTTATCTGGCGCAAGCGCTTTATGCGGCTACTCATAAACAAAGAAAGCTGATGCCCGCGACATTTCTTGCAACAGCGGCAGGGCCGATTGATCCGGACATATTTCTCGCGCTAGAGAATAACCTGACAATCGGTAATCCCTTATCGCCGAGCGCAGAAGTAGAGGGGTATCTTTCTTCCTTCTATGCGGAGTTTAAAGACAGGGGTCAGACGGATATTGATTTTATCCTGTCGAAAGATACGGCAATCCGTTCGGCAATGGCGCGTGGTCGGAATTCGGAAATTTCGGTCGCTGATATGGCTGCGGCCTATAAGAAAGGCCTGCCATCGCTCGGCGCTGGTATTGATCCCGCCCAGCCAGCTCCCTCTTTCCGTGATGGTGGCCGCTCAGAGCTTGAGGCGGCGCCGAATGCGAAACAAGAAGTCCGCTTTACCGCCGACGGCCGTTCGGTCACCAAATGGATGCCGAAGAAGCGGATTGTGACCAAGGGCCAAGCTGTCCTGAACTGAGTTAGCCTGCGGGCGGCTGCTGTACAAACCGGTAAAAGAATACGATCACAAACCCCAGCACTGCGACGATGATCATCACCGCCGAACTGGAGGCCGTTGTCCGTGCCAGAACCTTGCCGTCGCCATGCGTCTTTTCTGTTGTGTTAATAACGCTGTACACAATGTCGTTGGCAATGCCAAGAATCCAATTCCAGACAATCAGTATAAGACGTCCGATAGCCAAAGCTAGCCACTTCAGCGGGACGCGATAGAACCAATCGAAATCGAGATTTGTCGAACGAAGCTCCGGCGGGTAGATTTTATAGCGCATGAGCAGCGCGAAGGCGAGCACCGCAAAGAACAGTAGCTGCAGTGAGGTGATCACATGGCTTGCCGTATAAGGCTCATACGTCGGTGCGTAGGGCAGTAGTTGATAGAGCAAGCCGGGGAAAACGCCGATCCCGATACAGAAGAAAGCAGCAAACCCCATTGCGATTAGCATGTTCATTGGGGCTTCCTTCACCCGGATGCCGCTGTCATGGGCGAAGAAGGTGAAAAACGGTACCTTGATGCCGGAATGATCCATTACGCCCGCGCTGGCGAACAGCATGATCAGCCAGATCACGACAAGGCCGCCATCTGCCGCAGCCGACTGGATCATGGCCTTTGAGACAAATCCGCCGGTGAGTGGGAAGGCTGCAATTGCCGATGATACAGAAGACCATCGTTACGGGCATAGACTTATAAAGTCCGCCAAGCTCTGACGCCTTGATTGTTCCCGTCCGGAACAGTACCGCGCCCATGCTCATGAAGAGAAGGCTCTTATACATGATATGGGCGAAGGCATGGGCCGCCGTTCCGTTTATCGACAGTTCCGTGCCGATACCGACACCGACCACCATATAGCCGAGCTGGTTATTGAGGGAATAGGCCAGCACCCGCCGGAGATCATTTTCAAGGACCGCAAAGAAGATCGGGAAGACCGTCATTGCCGCGCCGATCGGGATCAGAATGTCTGTTCCCGGAAAGGCGCGCGCGAGTGTGTAGATGGCGAGTTTGGTCGTAAAGGCGGAGAGTATCACCGTGCCGGTGACTGTCGCCTCCGGATAGGCGTCCTGCATCCAGTTATGTAGGAAGGGGAAGGCACTCTTGATGCCGAAAGCAAGCAGGATCAAGCCGCTTGCAAGACCGGTGAGCCCGATATAGTTGAACGCAATAGAGCCGGTTTCCTGATAATAAAGAATAATTCCGCCAAGCAGGATCACACCGGAGGATACTTGAATGATCAGATAGCGCATTCCGGCTTTATAGGCACGCTCCGTCCGGCTCGCCCAGATCAGGAAGACGGAGGAAATCGCCGTCAGCTCCCAAAACACAAACAAGGTGACCATGTCGCCCGCAAAAACAGCGCCAATTGCGGACCCCATATAGATCAGGGCGACGAAATGCTGGATCGTGTCTTTAACATGCAGCGCATAGATCATGCCCATAAAGGAGGCGAGGCAGAAGACCGTGCCGAATATCCGCGCGAGCGGGTCGATACGGGTAAGTTCGATCGAGAGGCCCAGAAACTCATAATGCCCCCAGGAGCCAAGACCAAGAGTATAGATTTGCGTGAGCGCCAACACCGGGAGCGTGAGCAGCAGGATGGAACGGATAATGCCACTTGTGAACGGGACAAGTAGGGCGCCGAAAATCAGGATGAAGCCAGGATTTAGACCTTCAATCATAGTAATCCTCATCCCGCATCAAAACGTTACGGAGTTTCTTGGCAATCAAGACAAGTCCGACATAACAAACAAGGCCATAGAGGGAGTAAAACTCGAAGATATTTTCAAATTCAAACTCGACATGTTTGTGATAGAGAATATTGAACAGTGAAAGGATGTCAGGCACAGCCACTAACGCACAAAGAACAAGAACGGCGTAAAACACCTTGTCGATATTCTTTGGCTCATCCAGCCAGTATTTCTTTTCGTCATCCGGTTTTGACATTTTTTCCATCCCTATGGCGTCAAAATGGGTTCGATCAGCCTGACGATCGGATCCGCAAGGAAGAAGAGGACCACACAGGCCAGAGCGGTCAGGACGGGCGGCAGCACACAGAAGAGTGGTGCCTCTTGAATATTCCGCCAGGAGAAGTCGGATTTTTCATATCCGACCGGTGTCGGTTCATCGCTCTGCCCGAGCGGCGGGTAGAAGAAACCGCGAGCCACGATCGGCAGCAGATAGGCGATGTTGAGGAGCGAGCTAACCAGCAGGACGATCATTAGGTAAATCTCGTCCGCTTCCGCCGCGCCGAGCATGAGATAGAACTTGCTCCAGCTGCCGCCCAGAGGCGGTAGGCCGATGATGCTGAGGGAGCCGATCAGGAATGCAATAAAGGTGATCGGCATCTGGCGGCCAAGGCCGCGCATATCACTGATCTCCGTTTTATGCACGGCCGTGTAAATGGCGCCTGCGCAGAAGAAGAGCGTGATCTTGCCGAAGGCGTGCATGACGATCTGCAGGGCACCGCCCGCCACCGCCATCGATGTCGCCATGGAGGCACCCAGAACGACATAAGCAAGCTGGCTGATGGTCGAATAGGCAAGCCGGGCTTTAAGATTATCCTTGGTAAGTGCAACAACCGATGCGGCGATCAAGGTGTAGGCAGCAACCCAGGTAAGCCATTCCGCCGCACCGGTTTGGCTCAGGAAATCAATCCCGAAAATATAGATCACAACCTTCAGCACCGAAAACACGCCAGCCTTCACCACGGCGACCGCATGGAGGAGGGCGCTAACCGGTGTCGGGGCGACCATCGCGGCGGGCAGCCAGCGATGGATCGGCATCAGGGCCGCTTTGCCAATACCATACATAAAGAGAAACAGGAGCACGCCCGTCACCCCGGCGCTTGCATGGCCGTCAAGAATACCGCCTTTTACGAAGTCGACTGTTCCCGCAAGGGTCCATGTCCAGATGATTGCCGGCAGGAACAGGCCAATGGACGTGCCGATCAGGATACCGAGATAGATCCGGCCGCCTTTCAGGGCATCGGCATTTTTCTTATGGGTAACCAGCGGATAGGTCGAGAGCGTTAGAACTTCATAGAAAACGAACAACGTCAGCAGGTTACCGGAGAAAGCAACGCCCATGGTTGCGGAAATGGCAATGGCGAAGCAGATGTAAAATCCGGTCTGCCGCGGCTCGTTATTCCCGCGCATATAGCCGATTGAGTAGATCGAATTAATAATCCAGAGCGAGGAGGCTACGGCGGCAAAGGTCATGCCGAGGGGCTCGACTTTCAGCGTCAGGCCTATGTCAGGGAGCAGTTCAACCAGCAGAACGGTGGGTTCCACCCCATCCATGATGGCGGGCAGAATACTGAAGACATTCAGGCAGAGCAGAACCGATGTGACCAGAGTAACAGTCTCACGAATATTCGGGACAGAGGAGGTGATCGCAATCCCGAGCGCGCCGATGAGCGGTATAATCAAAGAGAGAGCAACATGGGTTTCAAGGGCAAACATGATCTTACGCGCCCCCCATCAGAAAAGCGGCCGCCGCTTTGGCAATGCCTACGTCAAAGCCGGTTTCGATACCGAAATAGAAACTACCGAAAATAAAGAGCCAAGTCGGCACCAGAAGGGATATCGGCGCTTCCTCTTTCACGGCGCCATCGGGCATATCACGGAAATAGGCGACCTCCACAACCCGCCAGATATATATCACGGCAAGCAGGCTGGATATCATCAAAAGAGCGACAAGGCCGTATCCGATGACGGAACCCTTTTCGAGGGCCGCCACCACCAGATACCATTTGCTGATAAAGCCGGGGGTGAGCGGCACGCCAATCAGGCCGAGGCCGCCCAGTACAAAGCCGAACGTGGTGATCGGCATCCGACGCCCAATCCCTTCAAGGTCTTTCAGATAAGTGGAACCGACGACAAAGAACATGCAGCCCACCGAGAGGAACAAGCCTGTCTTGACGATGGCATGGTTGAAAATATGCACAATCGACGCCGTTAATCCGCTTTCACTGGCGAGCGCAAGACCGAGAATAATATAGCCGATCTGGGCCACGCTGGAATAGGCGAGGAGCCGTTTGACGTTTGTTTGATATATTGCGACGGCGGACATCGATAGAAAGCCAAGCACCGCGAGCGGGAGCAGGATATCCGTAAGCTCCAGACCCGCGAAGCTGTAGTCCACGCCGAACACCGTGAAAATATAGCGGATCAGCAAATAGACCGATACCTTGGTCGCGGTTCCTGCAAAAAAGGCAGTTATAATGCTGGGGGCGTAAGTGTATCCGTTTGGCAGCCAAACATGAAACGGAAAGAGTGCCAGCTTGATGGCAAGCCCGATGACGATAAAGCCAACCGCTGCCAGTATGGGGCGGGTGCCCTCAATCTCGGGAAAGCGCGCGGCGATATCCGCGAT
>CALEMG010000460.1 GCA_937910835.1 uncultured Alphaproteobacteria bacterium
AATTGGGGATTTGACCAAGCTGCCCCGCGTGGCCCTGACCAGCCGAATAGGTTTGAAGGGAGTAACCCGGCTTGACCGGTTCTTTGGGCGGGCCGTTGAGGTTACAGAGTTTGCGCGCCATAAAAAGCGGCTGATTGAAGAAGCGCAGTTTTTTGATCCATTAGCGACAAATGCCGGGGTGGAGGCGGCGCTGGAAGGGTTACTTGAAAAACTGTGTCAACGCCTGTCCGGAATGCAGCAGGGGATACGCAAGGCGCGATTGCAGTTGGATCGGGTTGATCATGAAACCATGCCTTTTTCCATTCAACTCACTCGGCCGAGCATTGATACAAATCTCCTGAAACGGTTGTTTTTGCACCATTTTGACCAGATCGACGTTGGGTTCGGTATAGATCGTCTGATCCTGATCGCGGAGCAGGTGGCGCCGCTCTCCCGTCACCAACTGTCGTTGGAGAATGGTCAAACTCAGAACCGAAAGCAGGATATGGAAAGACTGATCAATGAACTCTTGAACATGGTCGGCCCTCAGCATATTCAGCGGTTCTTTTCGGTCGACAGCCATATCCCGGAGCGGGCCTTTAGCCGGGCGGCGGCGCTTTACACCTCCCGGTCAGAAAAGTGGCGGCCATCTTCCGGTAAGCGACCTCTCCGTATTTTAAAGAAGCCGGTGTCAGTTCTCTTGCATGACGGCATTGAGAAGAAGGCGCCTGAAGCGGTTTTCTGGCAAGGCCGGAAATGTCACCTGATGCCGCTATCGGGGCCGGAGCGGATAGAGCCGGACTGGTGGCGGGATGATCCTGATTGGCGGAGCGGGGGGCGTGATTACTGGTGGGCAAAAGCCGATTTTGGGGCGTTGCTCTGGCTCTATCGGGTGTCAGATGAAGAAAAGACCCAATGGTTTGTTCACGGGTTGGGAAGTTGACAGATGCTCCGCTTTGCTGAACTGCATACAACAACAAATTTCACCTTTCTGGAGGGGGCCTCTCATCCGGAGGATTATGTCCGGCGGGCAAAGGAGCTGGATCTAGAAGCGGTCGCGATTACAGATCGTAATTCTCTTGCGGGTATAGTCCGAGCCTATGCGGATGCGAGAATAATTGGGCAGCGGAGCTTTGTCGGCGCGGAGCTTCTTTTGTCCGACGGGCAATGTCTGGTCGCGCTGCCAACGGACCGGCGCGCCTATGGACGGTTGTGCCGCCTGATCAGTTGCGGGCGTCGGCGGGCCGAGAAAAGCCAGTGCCTGATCCACAAGGACGATGTGCTTGAATGGTCGGAGGGGATGATCTTCATCTTGCAGCCGCCGGAGGAAATCGACGACCATTTCGAGAAGTGTCTGCGATACTGGGCCGATGAATTAGGGTCATCCTTGTATGTAGCAGCGGAAAATCTGCTATTGGGCCATGATGAGCTGCGACTAGCTCAACTGTATGAAATTGCCAAGACGCATAAGGTGCCGGTTGTTGCCACTAATCATGCCCTGATGCATGTCTCGGAAAATCGTCCGGTCGCGGATATTCTGACCTGCATCCGAGAGCATTGCACCATTGATGCGGCGGGCACGCGCCTGCAGAAGAATGCCGAGCGGCATCTTAAAAGCACAGAAGAAATGCTCGATCTTTTTGCCGGATATGAAGCTGCGGTTCGCCATAGCCAGGAAATCAGCCGGCGAATTACATTCTCGCTGGATGAACTCAAATATGAGTATCCGGATGAGGTATCAAACGGGCAAGACCCGCAAACGGAGCTGGAACGGCTGATTACTCATCACTTGCCCCTTCGATATCCGGCGTATTTGTTCCCTCATGGTGCGCCGGAGAAAGTCACAGAACTTGTCCAGCGGGAATTGGCCGTTATCAAGGAGCTAAACTATGCCCCGTATTTCCTGACCATTTATGACATCGTGAAATTTGCAACGGAGCAGGGAATCCTATGTCAGGGGCGAGGCTCTGCGGCCAATTCGGTGGTTTGTTATGTTCTGGGCATTACCTCCGTTTCGCCGGAGCGGCTTGATATGGTGTTTGAGCGGTTCGTCTCCGTCGAACGTAACGAACCACCGGATATCGATGTTGATTTTGAACATGAACGCCGTGAGGAGGTTATCCAGTATATCTATGAGAAATACGGTCGCCACCGCGCCGGTTTGTCGGCAACAGTGATCTGCTACCGCGCCCGTTCGGCCATTCGTGAGGTGGGCAAGGCGCTGGGCCTGTCGCAGGATACCTTATCCTCCATGACAAGCCTTATCTGGGGCTGGTCGACGTCGGATCAGGGAACAAGTCGCGCCCAGATCAAGGCGGCGGGTCTCGATCCGGATGACAGACGGCTGGCGCTTTGTGCGGAGTTGAGCCAGAAGATCATGGGATATCCGCGCCATTTATCTCAGCATGTGGGCGGCTTTATTGTCACCAAGTCCCGCCTCGATGAAATCGTCCCCATCGAAAATGCGGCAATGGAAAACCGCACCGTTATTGAATGGGACAAGGATGACATCGATACCTTGGGAATTTTGAAGGTTGATGTGCTGGGTCTAGGGATGTTGTCCTGCATTCGCCGGGCGTTCGAATTGATGAAAACCCATTATGGCGCTTCCCATA
>CALEMG010000461.1 GCA_937910835.1 uncultured Alphaproteobacteria bacterium
CCTCACGACATGCGCACCAGGATGCTCTCCACGTTTAATTTCAGCAACGACGTTTCTACGCGGAATGTTTTTACGAGCTCCAATATCATAATGCTCATTGCGTCCACCCGGCCCATCGTTTTTGCCCATAATCTTAGTCATAACTTTAACCTCGTTAGAAAAACTGCCTATTCAAAAAATTCACAAAGGCTATGCAAGTCATATTTAATATTAGATACTCGAAATACAATATGAAGCGTCTGATAATGTGCAAATGCCCTATCTGATGTATTGGTATAAAATAAGTTTGAATGGGGTTCACCAGAAAACTTTGTGTAGTCCTCTTCAATTGCATTTGGAAAGTGGTCATCCTCTTAAGGATCCGGGCTCCTTTGCATGCCGATATCGAATATGACCTATTCTAGTCCATAAGTTAGTCTTTATGGACTAGAATAGGTATATAAAAATACTAAAATTTTTTATCCTAATTATTTGATATTTTTAATTTTTTTTCTATATATGTTATTACTACTATCCATATTGGTTCTAGATATAATTATGTCGTTCTCTTAAAATTTTGGGAAGTCACGAAAATTTGGAGAAGCCAATGGATCATTTTTTTGAAAACTTTCCCGCATTACTTAATGCCTCACCGCTTGTGCTTACCCTTCTGCTTTCCATAGCAATTGTTGGTCTAGCAGCTTTTGCAATCTGGGCCCTGCATACGGCATATCAAAAGAAGGATCGCTGATGAGTGGAATTAGAAATTGGAAAAAACTACCAACCGGCTGGATCGAAGATCGCGGTTTGACAAAACTGCGCTGGCGTGCTGGAGAAGGATCATCCAATATAGCGGCACTGATGCTGCTCGCAGTCATCGGGCATCATTTTGATGAGGATACAATCAGCGCACAAGTAACCTATGATACCTTTACAGTCGCAACAGGCCTTAGCCGTACGAAGATATCGCACGGACTTAAGGTCCTAGAAGAACAGGAGATTATCCATCGGCTAGAAGATCGTCAGAGTACTTATCAATTGATAGACTATAATCCAGCGGCAGGCTGGGGGAAGCTTCCAGCTCGCAGCCTTTATCATAATGGTATGATATTGCCCTTCCATGAATTTCATCTTCGCAAGAAAGTGGAACTTGATGCGCTCAAACTGTACTTCGCCATAATCGCCAGGCGGAATAATAACTCAAATCTTGCCCATATGAACTATGACACGATCGAAAATTATACTGGAATTCCTCGAAATCGTATCAAAAGCGCAATTAGTTTACTTTCAGCAAATACGCTTATTCATGTTGAGCATTTTACAAGTACTATTAGTGACTTTGGTGTTTCGAATGCCTATCGACTTGTTCACCTAGACCCGCGTCGCCATATGGGCACTACAGGTAAGCAATTCATGAATGATCAGGTCTATTATGAAGACTAATTACTGTGTACATACGTAGATTGTTAACTAATCATTTTTTAAGAGCATTGCTCCTGTAGCATTCTTCTCTCTAATATTATCTTCAAAATAGACACTTCAGACGCTTACATGATAAGGCTGGGCGTAAAACTGGCTCATTTCTTCTTCCTTCTCATATCAAGTTGGGGGTTACACATGCAACCCTGCTTTCCGGTGAGGATGGAGATGCGAGGGGACAAGGAAAATCGATGCTGAGGGGCGCGGGGGCTGGCCCCGAGCTACGGTCAGCATAGATTTGCTTGTGGGGAGAAAGAGGAAACGCCTCTTGGCTTCCCCAATAAACAAAGGCTTTTAAAGCGGACATTGAACCGGACATAGATCCGGACACGAATATCCTTATCAGTATCTCAAACATATGTTATATATAAAGAAATGAGTTTTCGTTTGTGAACGCTAAACCGGACATAAAGTAGACGAGTATGATGAAACGAGACGGCGGAGAAGCGATAGGTCTATTTGAACCCTTGCTGGTAAGCGAAGGCTCACCTCATCGTGCCGAATTGAACGATCTGGCTCTTGAGCTTGCGACCCGTTCGGCGGCGTTCCGAAGCAGTTTACCGGAGTCCATATCCAATTCTCTCGCCGGTCTCATCCGCTCCATGAATTGTTATTACAGCAATTTGATTGAAGGCCATGATACACATCCCATAGACATTGAGCGGGCCCTTGAAGATGACTATAGCGCCGACCCCAAAAAGCGTGATCTCCAATTAGAAGCAAAGGCACATATCTCTGTCCAAGAATGGATAGACGAAGATGGTATGACGGATCTTCCAACATCACCCAACATGATCATGGAAACGCATCGCAGATTTTGCGACCTGTTGCCTCCAGAACTATTATTTGTCGAGTATCCCACGACAGGTGAGAAAGTTCCGGTCATTCCAGGTGTGTTTCGTGACAGAGATGTTGAGGTTGGGCGTCATGTGGCAATCAGCCCGGGCGCAGTGCCCCGCTTCCTTGAACGGGCGCATCAGGTTTATAGTGGGACAACTCACATCAATTCCATTCTATCGGCAGCCTATGCCCATCTTCGTGTATTATGGGTGCATCAGTTTTTAGATTTGAACTGATGTGTCGCTCGTTTGATGTCCTTCGATTTTCTGATAATCTCTATGGTCTCT
>CALEMG010000462.1 GCA_937910835.1 uncultured Alphaproteobacteria bacterium
ATCGCCAGCTTCAAATCAGCTAGGACAGGGACGAGTTCTTTGCGGAAGTAGCGTTTGGTAGTGATGAACATAGGTGGCGTGGCGTTCGGCTCCGCTTGGTCCCTGAGCTTGCCGAAGGGCAGCCACCGGGGGAGATACAGTGCCGAGATGCTTAGAAGAGTAGAGGGCTGAGCGGAGTCGAAGTCCGGCTGGGTCAGGCAATCGGTAACAGTCGGGTAACCAGCGAAAACAAACCGAATCCAACCAGTAAAACGCCGCTAGCAGGCGTAATCCAACCAGACCAACGTCTCAGCTCTAGAATGCGTTAGATAGAAGCGGTGAAAATACCAGCCAGCATCAAAGGCGCGACATAGCCAACGGTGTATGCCAAAAGCAGGGAAGCGCCCAGCACCGGATCGCCTTTTTCGCCAACCCGCTTTTGAATGGCCTTATCCTGCTAGTCCTGCTGTTCGGCGTTCTGTTTATCTTTCGGCAGGTGTTTATGTTGACCGGGGAGATCAACTGGACCCAGAGTCTGCGCCGCCTGGAATCATCGCAGCCGACAGTCCGGGCGCCACGTCTGTTGGCACCCCTCTATACGATATTTAGTGACAGTAATGGGCCCGTCCGGTTAAGTGCCGTTACGATGAACACGCTGCTGGACAGTGTCAGCGCGCGCCTTGATGAAGGCCGCGACATTTCGCGCTATCTAATCAATGTGCTGGTATTCCTCGGCCTGCTCGGCACTTTCTGGGGCTTGCTGGAGACAGTTGCGTCTGTCGGAGATGCCATTTCCACGCTCAATGTTGGCGGCGGCGGAGATTTCGTCGCAATTTTCGATGAGTTAAAGCTCGGTCTGGAAAAGCCTCTTTCAGGTATGTCGATTGCCTTTTCCTCCTCTCTCTTCGGGCTTTCCGGATCGCTGGTTCTGGGCTTCCTTGATATGCAAGCAGGACAGGCACAGAACCGGTTTTACGGCGATCTGGAAGAATGGCTGGCATCAATTACCCGCTTTACCAGCTCCGGCTCCACCACCATTGCCGATGGAGACCAGAGCGTTCCCGCCTATGTACAGGCCCTGCTTGAGCAATCGGCGGAAAGCCTCAACAATCTCCAGCGCACACTCGCCCGGAATGAGGACAAGCGTGGGTCAGCGGAAAATTCCCTTATTAACCTCAGCGAACGTCTCGCCGCCCTCACCGATCAAATGCGGACGGAGCAGGATCTGCTGATCAAGCTTGCCGAAGGCCAGACGGAGCTTAAACCACTCTTTGAACGGCTTGCCAAGTCCGCCGAAAGCGCCGGGCTCGATCAGGCCAGCCGCAACCATCTTCGTAATCTGGATGTGCATATGGTCCGCCTGATGGAAGAAAGTGCCGATGGCCGAGAGCAAGTCGTTCAGGAAATTCGCAGCGATATCAAGCTTCTGACCCGTACGATCGCCGCCATTGCAGAAGAAAGCCGCCGCGGTTGAGACTATGCCCGCCGCTGGAGACGGAGTAAGTTATGGCTCGTAGACGCCGCGGACAACGCGCCCCATACGAGATTTGGCCGGGCTTTGTCGATGCACTGACTACGCTCCTGCTGGTGATTATCTTCCTGTTGGTCGTCTTCGTGCTGGCGCAGTTTTTCTTATCGCAGGCCCTGTCAGGCCGGGATGCCGCGCTCGAAAAACTTAATCAACAGGTCAATGAGCTTGCCGATCTCCTGGCAATTGAACGGCGGACCAGCGCAAATCTTGAAAGCCAGATCGCCCAACTTAATATCGACATGACGAAGCTCGCGGAGGAACGCGACAGCGTTATCATCCAGCTCGACACCCTGACCAGCCGCGCGCTCTCCGCTGAGGAAGACCGGGATCGCCTGACGGTGCTCTTGCGCGAGGAAAAGGATAGAACCGCCGAGGTAGAGGACAAGCTGGACGTAAGCGAAGCCAGCCTGAAAGCCAATCTCGCAGAGCTTGAAAGCCTGAAACGGGATATCATCGCACTTGAGGAAACACGCAAAAACCTTGAGGAGGAAGGCGGCAAGCTCGCCGCCACGATTGAGGAGAAAGATTCCGAGATCGGCGAGCTTCGCGATCGCAGCAAGGAGTTGGAGGCCCGCATCGCCGATGAAGAGGATCGGTCTTAGCTCGCCCAGAAAGACATTGAGGAGCGCGACATTCGCCTCGCCGAGTTGCAGACACTATACTTACAGACCCAGGACAAGCTGACTGAGGAAGAAGAGCTTTCCGCAGCGGCACGGGCGCAGGTAGCCACCCTCAACGCCCAAATCAATGCACTCCGGAGCGAGCTTGCCAAACTCAATCAGGCGTTGGAGGCGAGTGAGGCGAAGGATGTGGAGCAACAGGCGCAGATCGCCGACCTTGGTAAACGGCTCAATCAGGCGCTTGCGGCCAAGGTTCAGGAGCTGCAGCAGTATCGCTCTGAATTCTTTGGAAAACTTCGGGAGGTGCTTAAAAACCGCCCCGGCATCAGCATTGTTGGCGACCGCTTCGTCTTCCAGTCAGAAGTTCTTTTCGATGCCGGACAAGCGGAGTTGGGACCGGAAGGCAAGCAGGACATGGCGAAATTTGCTGCAACCCTGCTGGAAATTGCGAAGGATATCCCATCGGACATAGACTGGATCCTACGTGTTGACGGCCACACGGATAAGCAACCGATTAGTACGGCGCGCTTCCCATCCAACTGGGAACTCTCCGTCGCCCGCGCCCTTTCCGTGACGAAATTCCTGATCAGTCAGGGCATTCCCGCCAACCGTCTTGCGCCAACCGGCTTTGGTGAGTTCCAGCCTATTGACAACCGCGACGATGAAATCGGTTATCTTCGCAACCGGCGCATCGAACTCAAGCTGACGGAACGCTAATGGCAGGCAAGGGCCGGAATATCCTCGTCATCAAGCATGGCGCGCTTGGTGATGTGATCCTCGCGCAAGGACCATTCCAAGCGATCCGCGCCCATCATGGGGATGCGCGCATTGTGCTGCTGACAACCCGCCCCTTCGCCGCCTTTCTTGAAAAATCAGGTCTCTTCGATGAAATTTGGGTCGATGAGAGACCGAAAATCTGGCAACTCTCCAAGCTCATTCCCCTGATCCGAAAGCTGCGCGGTGGAAGGTTTGATCGGGTCTATGACTTGCAAACCTCAACCCGCACGAATTCCTATTTCAGTTTCTTTTCAAAACGACAGAAGCCGGAATGGTGCGGAGTTGCGAAAGGATGCTCCCACCCGCATGACAGCCCGCTTCGCACCAAGATCCACACAATCGAGCGGCATATCGATCAGCTAAAAGTCGCCGGAATTGAAACCGTCCCGCCTGTCGATTTTTCCTGGGCAATGACAGATATTTCCAAGTTCAACCTACCCGCAAAATACGCGTTGCTCGTGCCCGGCGGCTCGGCGCACCGCCCGGAAAAACGCTGGCCTGCCATTCGTTTTGCCGAACTTGCTGAGTATCTGGATGAGAAAGGTATCACGCCCGTTCTGATCGGGGGCAAGGCGGAAGCCGAAGCGGTTGCAACAATCAAGGAAGTCTGCCCCAACGCAACTGATCTTTCCTCAAAAACGGATTTCGGCGATATTGCCTCTCTTGGGGCGAGCGCCGTTCTGGCGGTAGGTAACGACACCGGACCACTACATCTGATTTCCGCTGTTGGCTGCAAGACGGTTGTGCTTTTCTCCCGTGCCTCCGATCCGAATATGTCCCGCCCGCGTGGGCGGGATGTGCGTGTCCTGCGCGAGGATGATCTTGCCGATCTTTCGCTTGGCCATGTGATCGGTGAGTTGGATTTGGAGCCATGAGCGAGACGGCAAAAACCGTCGTCTGGTGGGGCCGCTTCGATCCCAACTATTCCCGCAATCGCATACTCCGTCAGGCATTTACCGCGCTCGGCTGGCGGATTACCGATTTTCGCCCTCATGTCAGTTCGCTTGGCGATCTGGAAGCGACAATAACGGGCATAAAGAAACCGGACCTTCTCTGGCTACCTGCCTTTCGTCAGCGCGATATGATTACCGCAGCCAGATGGGCGCGGCGACACGACGTTCCTCTCATTTTCGATCCAATGATTTCCGCCTATGACAAGCAGGTGTTCGAGCGCCAGAAATTTGCGGAGGAAAGCCCGAAAGCGGTACGGCTTTTGGAAAAAGAGCGTGCTATCTTCTCATGCGCCGATCAGATTATTGCCGACACTGAAGGCCATGCGGACTTTTTCGCGCAGACATTCGATATTGCTTCAAAGAATATCCATGTCATTGCGGTCGGCGCGGAAGAAAGCCTGTTCGCCCCCGCTCCACTTACGAAAAAATCACAGCAAGAGCCGCTGGAAGTGCTCTTCTTTGGCAGCTTTATCGGCCTGCAGGCACCGGAAGTGATTATCGAAGCGGCAAAACTCTGTGATGCTCCCGTCCGCTGGACCCTGCTCGGTGATGGCCCGCTGAAACCAGCCTGTGAGGCCGCGGCGGCAGGGCATGCGAATATCACTTTTGAGGACTACCTGTCCTATGAGGAATTACCCGCGCGCATTCATAAGGCGGAAATCCTCTTGGGTGTGTTCGGGACGACGGATAAGGCGGCACGGGTGATCCCTAACAAAGTCTATCAGGCTCTCGCCTGCGGGCGGACTGTGATAACGCGAGAATCAACCGCCTATCCCGAACCGAAGAGCGAGGGGCTCATCGAAATTCCGGCGGGAGACGCGAAAGCACTTGCGGGAAGCATCAAGCCGCTTGCCCTTGCACATGACCGGTTAGAAGCGCGTGGCGCCGCTGCACGGAGCTACTATGAGCAGCATTTCAGCTTAAAGACCATTCATGGTCAACTTGCCGCCGTCCTTGAAGAAGTTTCAGGCCGATAGCGCGTTCCGGCCCACATCGAACTGCAACTTGGCAAGCTTGGCGTAGAGTCCATCCTCGGCCATCAGTTCTTCATGCGTGCCCTGATTAACGATGCGGCCATTTTCCAGCACGATAATCCGGTCGGCGTTCAACACGGTCGCGAGCCGATGGGCAATGACCAGCGTCGTTCGGTTTTCCATCAGATGTTCAAGGGCGATCTGCACCTGACGCTCGCTCTCTGCATCGAGCGCGGACGTCGCCTCATCCAGAAGCAGAATTTCCGGATCGCGCAGGATTGCCCGCGCGATGGCAATACGTTGCTTCTGACCACCGGAGAGCTTGATCCCCCGTTCGCCGAATTCCGTGTGGAACCCTTCCGGCATGGCATCAATGAATTCGGTGGCGACCGCGGCCTCGGCGGCGGCGCGCACTTCGTCATCGCTCGCCTCGGGCCGACCGTAGCGGATATTTTCCATGGCAGTATCGGCGAAGATCACCGCATCCTGCGGCACAAGGCCCATCAGAGCCCGGAGGCGGATCGGATGCACTTCCGCAATATCGATCCCGTCGATGGTGATGCAGCCCGACTGCGGATCATAGAAACGAAGAAGAAGCTGGAAGATTGTCGTCTTGCCCGCCCCGCTTGGCCCGACCAGAGCGACAGTCTCGCCTTTGCGAATTTCAAGCGAAAAATCATTCATCGCCGCCTGATCCGGCCGGGACGGATAATGAAAACTGACATCGTCGAAATGAATATTCTTTTCAATTGTCGACCCGATGGGAATCGGATTTGACGAAACGGCGACCGCAGGCTCTTCCGCGAGCAGCTCAAGCAGCCGTTCCGAGGCGCCTGCCGCCCGTTGCAACTCGCCCCAGACTTCACTGAGCGATCCCATGGAACCCGCGACGATAACCGCATAAAAGACAAATGCGCCCAACGTACCCGACGACATGCTGCCATCGACCACGGCCGTCGCCCCACTCCAGAGGACAAAATCAATCGCACCAAATATCAACAGAATAACCAGCGCCGTCAACCAGGCGCGGGCGGTAATCCGTTTGACGGCAATGCGAAAGCTGGTCTCGACATCCGTACTGAAATGCGCGCGATCATGATCCTCATGGGTATAGGCCTGCGATGTCTGAATGGCCCGGAGCGTCTCATCGGCGCGAGAGCTGACGGCAGCGATACTGTCCTGATTGGACCGGCTGAGCTTGCGCACCATGCGGCCAAAGACAATGATTGGCACCAAGACGAAAGGTACCACCAGCAAGACCATCCCCGACAGTGCCGGGCTCGTGAAAATCAGAAAGGCTAGGCCGCCGATAAACAACAAGAAGTTCCGGAGTGCCACGGAAATTGAGGATCCGATAACTGTCTGGATCAGAGTAGAATCGGTTGTCAGACGAGACAGGACCTCACCCGTGCGGGTAATTTCAAAAAAGGCCGGGCTCAGGGTCAGGACATGATTGAACACGGCCTTACGGATATCAGAGATGACCCGTTCCCCGATCCAGGAAACAAGAAAATAGCGGCTGAAAGTGGCGATAGCGAGCAAGGTAACCACCCCCATCAGCCCAATAAAAACACGATCGAGGCTTTCCGGGCCAGCGGTAAATCCCTTATCCAGAAGATCGCGAATTGCCTGCCCGATCCACAGGGTGGTTCCTGCCGCAACGATGAGCGCAATCAGGGCACCAAACACCTGTAGCTTATAGGGCTTGACGAATCGCCAAAGCTGCCAAAGGCGCGCCACCACCTGTTTCGACTTTTCTTTCCCATCCACGTCAGGGGCGATTCCGTTTGCATCAGCCACGCAGCTATACCTGCCTTTATTTTGTCATAAAATCCAGTTCTTGGGTGTAACGGTCATAGCCAGGATTGCAAGAAAAAATGCCAAAAAACATATCTTTGCTTGCCATAATGTCTCAGCTTTAATATAAGGCCCGCTGAATGAATTTTAGCGTCCCCCAAAGGGTGAACCGACATGAAAAAAGAAATACATCCAGATTACCACTTGATCACTGTCGAAATGACCGATGGAACAACCTTTGAAACCCGTTCGACCTACGGTAAGGAAGGCGATGTTTTGAAGCTGGACATCGACGTGAAAACACATCCGGCATGGACCGGCGGCCAGCAGCATCTCCGCGATGACGGTCAGGTTGCGAAATTCAACAAGCGTTTTGCGAATTTCGGCATCAAATCAAGCTAACCAAATACTGAACCCATTAAGGTTCCCGGATCAGGCGCTCTTTAAGGGCGCCTTTTTTGCTGGCGTATTCAGAAAAACCGGGTCGTGAGGTTAAAGCTGGGCGCGCATAAAAGCGTGCCTTCCCTGCTCGTCCAACCGGACCAACCTCTGGTATAAACGCTCACTCCGCTCCAGCAAGGATTGCAGCTCCTCCGGTAGCAAGCTGGGATCGCAAGCAGCGTCATCCGCGAGACATACATCCATATGCTGAAGATGACATTCATCTTCCTGCGATTCTTCCAGCGTAATCTCCCCCTCCTGTAGTGCGCGCTGAAATAAAAGCCAGGACATGCTTTCCGTCAGCCGCGTGGTGAGACGTAGTGATTCCGCCGCATAGCCAAAACTTGCCTCCGCTGGCATCGCGCGCGCGGCTGCCTGCCCCGGACCGGCAAGATAGGTGCGTGCCTCTTTCACCAAATCCAATGCTTCATCATAGGTTCGGGTGAAAAAGATGGTCTGCGCCTTGATCTGCGTTCCATCATCATCGCTGACGCCCATCGGCTGCTGTCCTTTGCTGCGTTAGTGAACGGGAATTAAATTCGGATATGCAGAAAAAATCTAGCCTCCAAAAGTTAATTTTCCATATTTCGGGGTCTTGAATCTATAAAAAAATGCCACATATACAGGGCATTGGATGCCGATTTTGGGTCTGATAACAAGGGTTTGGCCCAGTTTGGGAAGCCCGAAGATATATATTGCTTCATAGGAGAATATACAAATGCGTAGCTATGACTTTTCACCCCTGATGCGTTCAACCGTTGGTTTCGACCGGATAGAACAGCTTTTCAATGGCATGGAACGAGCATCGGCGGACAATGGCTTTCCGCCTTATAATATCATAAAAACTGACGGAGATCATTTCCGGATCACGATGGCCGTGGCAGGCTTTACAGAAGATCAGTTGGAAGTGGTTGCAAACCAGAACACCCTGAAAATCAGCGGCAAGTCCGCAGATGACAAGGAAGAAGCAGAATATCTGCATCGCGGCCTCGCGGCCCGCTCATTCGTGCAGAAATTCGAGCTTGCCGAAACGATCAAGGTCGTCGGTGCCGCCATGGAAAATGGTCTGCTTCATATTGATCTTGTCCGTGAAATCCCGGAAGAGCTCAAACCCCGCACCATTGAAATCAACAAAGGCAAGCTTCTCGAAAGTAAAGCCGCCTAATCTGGTCCTTTTCTAACCAGGAATAGCCCGCCCCACCGGCGGGCTATTTTTATGCCTTATTCAGATGCGCTCCGGCACTTCTTCCTTGGCGCCCGTCCAATGGCATGGATATAGTAATGCAAACACTTTCATTTGTTACGGGTCCTATTCATGTCCTCACTTATTTCCACCAAAATCGATTTTGACAAAGATGGTATTCAACACGGGTATCTGGAACTGCTGCATTCCGTGCATCGGTCAGCCTATGGATATATCCCGATCCCTATTGCAAGTATGAAAAACGGGGACGGCCCGACGGTCCTTCTGATGGCGGGAAATCATGGCGATGAGTATGAGGGACAGGTTATTCTCTCCAACTTGATCCGGACAATGCCACTTGATCAGATACGTGGGCAATTGATCATCTTGCCAATGGCAAATTTTCCGGCAGCCGAGGCGGGAACACGCACATCTCCACTCGATCAGGGGAACCTCAACCGTTCCTTCCCCGGTGTTGACACCGGCACCCCGACGCAACAGATCGCCCACTATATCGAACATACACTGCTTGAGCGGGCGG
>CALEMG010000463.1 GCA_937910835.1 uncultured Alphaproteobacteria bacterium
CCACATAGCCGGTCAACAGTGAATACATGTAGTTATCACCATTCGGACGGGCCTTGATCATCAAGGATAGATCCGGCGGATAGGCGCCACCATTGGACGCGCCTATCCCGCCATGCTTCCACGCTACGGACTTCAGTTCGATCGCATCCCCGGCGGCCTGGGCGGAGCCCAAGCTGCTTAAGGAAACCAGAGCAGCAATGCTCAAAGACGTCAATAATTTAAGCATTGGCCGCCTCCTCACTCGCAGGCTTCTTGGACAAAACATCCTCCGAGATACTTGCTGGTAGCGGCTTTGGTTTTTCAAACAGGCCAACCAGCGGAAGTAAGATCAGGATATGCACGAAATAATAGATCGTGGCGATCCGTCCCCAGATAATGAAGGCACCTTCCGCCGGCTTACCACCGATATAGGTGAGCAGGACACAATCCGCGACAAAGACCCAGAAGAGCTGCTTATAGATCGGCCGGAAACGAGCGGAGCGGATCCGGCTCTTATCCAGCCACGGAAGCGCAAACAAGACAGCAATTGCACCAAACATCAGCAGAACGCCACCAAGCTTGTCCGGTACCGCACGCAGGATCGCATAGAATGGCAGGAAGTACCATTCAGGCACGATATGCGCCGGGGTAACCAGCGGGTTGGCCGGGATATAGTTGTCCGGATGACCCATATAGTTCGGTGCATAAAACAGGAAGGCCGAGAAGAAAATCAGGAAAATTGCCAGCCCGTAAAGGTCCTTTACCGTGTAATAGGGGTGGAAAGGAATGCTGTCCTGCTTGTCTTTCAGTTCCACACCCGTCGGGTTGTTGGAGCCATTGGTATGCAGTGCCCAGATATGCAAGATGACGATCCCGACAATCACAAAAGGCAGCAGATAATGCAAGCTGAAGAACCGGTTGAGAGTTGGGTTATCAACCGCAAAGCCCCCCCAGAGCCAAGTCACAATGCTGTCACCCACAACCGGAATAGCACCGAACAAGTTAGTGATAACCGTCGCTCCCCAGAAGCTCATCTGCCCCCAGGGAAGCACATAGCCCATAAAGGCGGTTGCCATCATCAGCAGGAAAATCACCAAGCCAAGCCACCACAGAAGCTCCCGCGGTGCCTTGTAAGAGCCATAGTACAGGCCCCGGAAGATATGAAGATAGACAACAATGAAGAACATCGAGGCGCCATTAGCATGCATATACCGGAGCAACCAGCCGTAATTCACATCACGCATGATATGTTCGACACTGGTAAACGCCATATCCACATGCGGTGTGTAATGCATGGCAAGAACGATACCGGTGACAATCTGCACAACCAGCATAACGCCGGCAAGAGAGCCGAATGTCCACCAGTAGCTCAGATTTTTGGGCGTCGGATACTCATACAGGGCATGATGCAGCATCCCCGTAATCGGCAGCCGATCCTCTAACCACTTAACAGCGGGATTTTTAGGTTCAAAAGACATCTTGGGGCCCCCTACCCGATCTTGATATTATTATCGTTCAGGAACTCGTAAGGCGGAATAACCAGATTCAATGGTGCCGGCCCCTTACGGATACGTCCTGACGTATCATAATGCGATCCATGACAGGGACAGAACCATCCCCCGTAATCACCCTGCCCTTTAAGCGGAACGCAGCCCAGATGGGTGCAGATACCGACCATAATCAGCCATTCAGGTTTGATCACCCGATCAGAATCAGGTTCCGGATCAGGTAAATCCGCGAGATCGACATCTTCGGCCCTCTCGATATCCTCTTCTGTCCGATGTCTCACGAAAACCGGCTTGCCCTGCCAAACGGCAGTGACTTCAGATCCGATTTCAATGCCTTCAAGGTCAACTTCGGTCGTTGATAGAGCAAGAACATCCGCAGATGGGTTCATTTGCGAGATAAAAGGCCAGATGGCCGCTGCCGTCCCCACGGCGCCAAGGCCGCCCGCAGCAATATAAAGAAAATCACGACGCTTCACGCCGTTTTCTTCCTCAGGGGTGGTTGTCGTCATTTACTTTCCCCAAAGCCTATAAAAATAAATTTACCGCGCCCGCTTTTTGTCATCATAATGCCGACATGTCCAGCCCGAACGTGACGAATGCGACAATAAAGCGCGCATTTTTCCTGTATTTGTTACAACACTCCCAGTACAACAGCAAGATGCGACTTGCACTTTACCAACCAGATATTGCTCCCAACGTCGGGACCATGCTCAGATTGGGCGCCTGTCTTGGCGTTCCGATCGATATTATTGAGCCTTGCGGCTTTCCATTCGGTACAAAGGACCTCAAAAGAGCCGTAATGGACTATGCTGACGCTGTCGACGTCACACGCCACGTTTCATGGCAGGAATTCGCCAAGCAAAAAAACGGAAAACGCCTCATTTTGCTGTCGACAAAGGCCGATACCGCCTATACGGATTTTACATTCACAGAATCGGATATTCTTCTTTTGGGCCGGGAGAGCGCAGGCGTACCGGATGCCGTCCACATTGCCGCAGATCATCGTGTACTGATCCCCATGAGCGAGGGAATGCGCTCGATCAATATCGCACTTTCTGCGGCCATGGTACTTGGTGAAGCGCTTCGGCAGACGGCCAGCTTTCCCAAACTCTCAACTTCTTTCGAAAATACGGTAGGTCCATGACAGATAGCGCTACAGATTCACAGAAAAGCCAAGCAGTAGACTGGTTTCGGACATTGCGCGATCAGATACGCGAGAATTTCGAGAAGCTGGAACAGGAATTGACCGGCCACTTCAGCGATCGGGAGCCGGGACGTTTTGATGTTACGAAATGGGATCGTCCCGGTGGCGGTGGTGGCGAGATGTCGGTGATGAAAGGCCGAGTGTTCGAAAAGGTCGGCGTCAATATTTCAACGGTTCATGGCAAGTTTTCTGAAGAATTCCGGAAATCCATTCCGGGAACCGAGACCGATGGCACTTTTTGGGCAAGCGGTATCTCCCTTGTCGCCCATATGCAGTCCCCCCTCGTCCCTGCTGTGCATATGAACACCCGTCATATCGTAACCGCCAATCACTGGTTCGGCGGCGGGGCTGATCTAACGCCGATGTATCCAGATGCGCAAGACACTGATGATTTTCATGCCGCGCTGAGAACTGCCTGCGATCATCATGATCCAGATTACTATCCGCGCTTCAAGAAATGGTGAGACGAGTACTTCTTCCTACCCCATCGCGATGAACCACGTGGTGTTGGTGGCATTTTCTATGACAGGCTGGAAACAGACTGGAAGAAGGACTTCGCCTTTACCCAGGATGTCGGCCGAGCCTTTCGAGATATCTATCCTGAGATTGTCCGTCGCCATATGAACAGGGAATGGACGGCGGAACAACGCGAGCACCAACTCATTCGCCGGGGGCGCTATGTCGAATTCAATCTCTTATACGATAGGGGGACAACATTCGGCCTCAAAACCGGGGGAAATACAGACGCCATCCTGATGTCCCTCCCCCCGGAAGTGAAGTGGCCTTAAGCAGAACAGGTAAACATCCTATTGTGCCCTGCTGTGACGTTGCGCACACCTCTTTTGCTTGGGGGTTGAGGCCGGAAGATGTATTATCTTCCCGTGATCGCGACTTTAAGAGGAGTGGGACGATGGTCAGATATAGATATAGCATATTAGTTTTGATGGCAGATGCACTGAAGCGCCTGCGGGCACATATGGCAAGCACAGCAATGGGTGCGAAGCCCTGTCAC
>CALEMG010000464.1 GCA_937910835.1 uncultured Alphaproteobacteria bacterium
GCATTCACTGCACACGTTGCGTGCGCTTCGCGACGGAGGTCGCTGGAGTGGAGGATCTGTGCGCGATTAACCGCGGCGAGAATATGGAAATCGCGACTTATCTTGAACAGGCACTTGATAGCGAACTCTCCGGCAATATCATAGACTTATGCCCGGTTGGGGCGCTGACCTCGAAACCTTACGCCTTTACGGCGCGCCCATGGGAACTTTCAAAAACCGAGAGTGTTGATGTGCTTGATGCGGTCGGGGCGAATATCCGGGTAGATAGCCGGGGTAAGGAAGTCATGCGCTTTCTGCCACGTCTTAACGAGGACGTGAATGAAGAATGGCTTTCGGATCGGTCCCGCTTTTCATTCGATGGCCTGAAGGCCCAGCGGCTGGATACGCCTTACGTCCTTAAGGATGGAACGCTTCAGCCTGCAAGTTGGGGAGAGGCCTTTGATGCTATCGTCGCCAAAATGGACAGCCTTGACGGCACTAAAATCGGCGCAATCGCCGGGGATCTGGCCTGCAGCGAAAGCATGAAGGCACTGAAGGACCTGATGGACCTTGTAGAATCGCCGAATATCGATTGCCGTCAGGATGGCGCGGCCCTCACGACAGAAAGTCGGAGCGGGTATTTGTTCAACTCCACAATTGCCGGTATTGAAGAGGCCGATGCACTTCTGATCGTGGGCAGCAATCCCCGTCATGAAGCGGCGCTGATTAATGCTCGCATTCGTAAGCGTTGGAAAATGGGTGCCTTCCCGGTTGCTCTGATTGGCGAACAGATCGATCTGACATACGCTTATGACTATCTTGGCGCAGGTCCCGCGACATTGAAGGAAGTGGCAGAAGGGAAACATTCTTTCGCTGAAACCCTCAAAAAAGCGGAACGGCCTATGATTATTGTCGGGCAGGGCGCGCTCAGCCGGAATGACGGCGCGGCGGTTCTCGCTCTCGCCAAGAAAATTGCCGATGAATATGGGCTTGTTTCCGGTGACTGGAACGGCTTTAACATTCTGCATACGGCGGCGGCACGGGTTGCCGGCCGTGATCTTGGCCTTGTGCCGGGAGAAGGTGGCATGAGCGCTCAGGAAATGCTGGATGGGTCGCTTGATGTTCTGTTCCTGCTCGGTGCCGATGAAATTGATACATCAAAGCTTGGAAATAGCTTCGTAATTTATCAGGGCAGCCACGGGGATGCCGGAGCGAGCGCTGCCGATGTAATCCTGCCAGGCGCTGCCTATACGGAAAAGGATGCAACCTGGGTCAATACGGAAGGCCGGGTGCAGCTCGGGCGGCGAGCCGTCTTCCCGCCGGGTGATGCGAGAGAGGATTGGACGATCCTTAGAGCACTTTCGGAAAAACTTGGAAAAACGCTGCCATACAACTCGATACGGGAACTTCGTGAGAAAATGGTTGAGGCTGTTCCTCACTTTGCCGACATCGATCAGGTAACAGCGGCGGACTGGGCGCAGTTCGGAACGGAAGGAACGGTTGGTGATGCGCCATTCGTCAACCCGATCACGGATTACTATCTGACCAATCCGATCTCCCGGTCCAGCCGGATCATGGCGGAATGCAGTGCGACTTTCTCTAAAGTAAAGGGTGAGGGGACCGGTACAAATGGCTGAGTTTTGGGATATTTATCTTCTCCCGGCCCTGATTATTATCGGCCAGATCCTGCTCATCGTCGTGCCTCTTCTTGTGGCAGTGGCTTATCTGACACTCTATGAACGGAAAGTCATGGCGGTGATGCAGCTCCGCAAAGGCCCGAATGTGGTGGGGCCGTTTGGTCTGCTGCAGCCGCTTGCGGACGGCGCGAAGCTGTTTTTCAAGGAAACGGTTGTTCCGACAGGCGCAAACAAGGTGTTGTTTCTGCTTGCGCCTATGGTGACCTTTATCCTGAGCCTGATCGCCTGGGCGGTCATTCCCTTTGATGAGGGATGGGTGCTTGCTGACATCAATGTGGGCGGACTTTACCTGTTTGCGATCTCCTCTCTCGGTGTTTACGGCATTATTGTTGCGGGCTGGGCGTCTAACTCCCGATATCCTTTCCTTGGTGCCCTCCGCTCCGCAGCGCAGATGGTATCTTACGAAGTGTCCATCGGGTTTGTGATTGTGACGGTGCTCCTCTGTGCGGGAACCCTTAATCTTTCAGGTATTGTAGAATCGCAAAAAGGCGACCTTGGCCTTCTGAACTGGTGGTTCGTTCCGCTTTTCCCGATGTTCATCATTTTCTTCATCTCGATCCTGGCGGAGACAAATCGCCATCCGTTCGACTTGCCGGAAGCTGAAGCGGAGCTAGTCGCGGGTTACCAGACAGAATATTCGTCGATGGCGTTCGCGCTCTTCTTCCTCGGTGAATATGCCAATATGATCCTGATGAGCGGGATCTGCACGGTTCTGTTCCTGGGTGGCTGGTTGCCGCCGGCGGATTGGGCCATTTTCACCTGGATCCCGGGGATCATCTGGTTTGGGGTCAAGATCGCGATTTTGCTGTTTGTGTTTATCTGGGTCCGGGCAACGCTGCCACGGTATCGTTATGACCAACTGATGCGGCTTGGCTGGAAAGTATTTTTGCCCTTCTCCTTGCTATGGGTCGTCGTAACAGCCGGTTTCCTTGTTTATTTCGACATGGTCCCGGCGTAAGGCAAGTTTAAGTGAACCGCCGGCGCCGGAATTCGGGCGACGGCAAAAATGAGATAGTGAAAAGGCTGTTTTAAAATGAGCTTTATCGACAAACAGGCGCGTAGTCTGCTTCTGGCGGAGATTGTCACCGGTCTGGCGACGACCTTCCGCTATATGTTCAAGACGAAGGCGACCATCAACTATCCATATGAAAAGGGCCCATTGAGCCCGCGTTTTCGTGGTGAGCATGTCCTGCGGCGCTATCCTAACGGGGAAGAACGCTGTATCGCCTGTAAACTGTGTGAGGCGGCCTGTCCGGCGCTCGCTATCACCATTGAGGCAGAACCGCGTGAAGATGGCAGCCGTCGCACCACACGCTATGACATTGACATGACGAAATGCATCTATTGCGGTTTCTGTCAGGAAGCCTGCCCGGTAGATGCCATCGTTGAAGGGCCGAATTTCGAGTTTGCTACCGAAACCCGCGAAGAGCTTTTCTACGACAAGGAGAAGCTGCTTGCTAACGGCGACCGCTGGGAACAGGAAATCGCCCAGAACCTGGTTGCGGAAGCGCCTTATAGATAATCGAAAGTAAGATTGTGACAGCCATGCGAAAGACGGATCTAAATATCACGGGAAGAGGGGCGCGATGATTATCTCGACAATTGCCTTCTATCTTTTTGCGGCGATGACCATTGCCTCGGCATTTATGGTGATCTCGGCGAAGAATCCCGTGCATTCGGTGCTCTATCTTATCCTCGCCTTCTTTAATTCGGCGGCGTTGTTTGTGCTCTTGGGGGCGGAATTTATCGCGATGATCCTGGTCGTGGTCTATGTGGGCGCCGTGGCAGTCCTGTTCCTGTTCGTTGTGATGATGCTCGATATCAATTTTGCTGAATTGCGTCAGGGATTTTTGCAGTATCTGCCAATTGGCGGCCTTATCGGCCTGATCCTGCTGATCGAGCTGATTCTGGTAGTAAGTGGCTGGGCGCTTTCGCCGGAGGCAATACAGGTTGGGTCGCAGGTCGCGCCTGTCATGACCGATCTAACAAATACGGAGCAAATCGGGCAGGTGATTTATACTGAGTATGCCTATCTGTTCCAGATTGCGGGCATGATCCTGCTGGTGGCAATGATCGGCGCAATCGTGCTGACCAATCGCTCGCGGCCCGGCGTTCGCAAGCAGAATATTGCCCGGCAGGTCTATCGCCGTCCTGAAGAGTCGATGGCGGTTCGTAAAGTCGAGCCTGGACAAGGCGTGTAGGGGGAAACATGGAAATCGGTCTTGCACATTACCTGACGGTGTCCGCGATTTTGCTGACCCTGGGTATTTTCGGCATCTTCCTGAACCGGAAGAATGTCATCGTGATCCTGATGTCAATCGAGTTGATGTTGCTTGCGGTTAATATCAACCTTGTTGCCTTCTCTGCTTATCTGGGCAATCTCGTCGGGCAGGTGTTCGCGCTGTTTATTCTGACCGTTGCGGCCGGTGAGGCGGCGATCGGGCTTGCCATCCTCGTCGTTTACTTCCGAAATCGCGGCACCATCGCGGTTGAGGACATCCATCACATGAAGGGTTAAGACAAGATCATGATGTACGTCCTCATCGTTTTCCTGCCGCTGGTTGCGGCGCTGATTGCCGGGTTGTTCGGCCGTGCCATCGGAGATCGCGGGAGCCAGCTGGTCACATCCACCGCCGTTATTATTGGCGCGATCCTGTCCTGGGTTGCGCTTTATCAGATTGCGTTTCAGCAGACGACGGAAGTGATCGAGCTGCTGACTTGGATTGATTCTGGTGATTTCGATGTCAACTGGATGCTTCGCATCGACAGCCTGACTGCCGTTATGCTGGTGGTGGTGAACACAGTCTCCGCTGTCGTGCATGTCTATTCCATCGGCTATATGTCGCATGATCCGCATAAGCCACGCTTCATGGCGTATCTGTCGCTCTTTACCTTTGCGATGCTGATGCTGGTAACCTCCGATAACTTTGTGCAGCTTTATTTCGGCTGGGAAGGTGTGGGCCTCGCGAGTTATCTGCTGATCGGGTTCTGGTATAAAAAGCCCTCTGCGAATGCAGCGGCGATCAAGGCTTTCGTTGTCAATCGCGTCGGTGATTTCGGCTTCGCCCTTGGTATCATGGGCATATACCTTGTCTTTGATTCCGTCAGTTTCGATGATGTTTTTGCTGCGGCTCCGAGCCAGGTAGGTCAGACTTTCGAGTTTCTCGGCTATCAGGTTGATATCCTGACGACGCTCTGCCTGCTGCTCTTCGTTGGCGCCATGGGTAAATCGGCACAGATCGGTCTGCATACCTGGTTGCCGGATGCGATGGAGGGCCCAACGCCGGTCTCCGCTCTGATCCATGCCGCGACAATGGTGACGGCCGGCGTCTTTATGGTGGCCCGTTGTTCCCCGATCTTTGAATATTCACCCGACGCTCTGATGGTGGTGACAATCGTCGGCGCGTCGACCTGTTTCTTCGCGGCGACGATTGGCCTCGTGCAGAATGATATCAAGCGCGTGATTGCCTATTCGACCTGTTCACAGCTCGGCTATATGTTCTTCGCGCTTGGGATTGGTGCCTATCCGGCGGCGATTTTCCACCTCTTCACGCATGCCTTCTTCAAGGCGCTGTTGTTCCTAAGTGCAGGGTCCGTCATTCATGCGGTCTCCGATGAGCAGGATATGCGCAACATGGGCGGACTTTGGAAGCATATCAAGGTCACCTACGCGATGATGTGGATCGGGTCGCTGGCACTTGCGGGTATTCCGTTCTTTGCCGGTTATTATTCAAAAGACCTGATCATCGAAAGTGCCTTTGCCGCCCATACCGGTGTTGGTGAATATGCTTTCTGGGCCGGTGTTGCTGCCGCCCTGCTGACGGCCTTCTATTCCGGTCGTCTCATCTTCATGACCTTCCACGGCAAGCCACGCGCTAGTAAGGAAGTCATGGCCCATGTTCATGAAAGCCCGATGGTGATGCTTATTCCACTTGGTGTGCTGGCACTGGGCGCGATTTTTGCCGGCATGCTATTCGCCGGGCCGATGACCGGAGAGGATTACAAGGAGTTCTGGGGTGCCTCCATCCTGATGCTGGAGAACAGCACGGCAATGCTGGATGCGCATCATGTGCCGCTCTGGGTCAAGTTGTTGCCGCTGGTTCTGGGCGTTTTCGGGATCGCGCTGACGTACCAGATGTATATTCGCCGGACGGATATTCCGGTGCAGCTCGCCAAGACCCATTCGGCGCTTTATCAGTTCCTGCTCAACAAATGGTATTTTGATGAGCTTTATGACTTCGTTTTCGTCCGTCCTTCCAAGGCCATTGGCCGGTTCCTCTGGACCTTTGGCGATGGCAAGGTGATTGATGGGTTGGGTCCGAACGGAGTTGCCGGTCGGGTACTGGTGCTGGCGCGGCGTGCCTCCCAACTCCAGAGCGGTTATGTGTATCACTATGCATTCGCCATGCTCCTCGGCGTTGTTGCCTTTGTTTCTTACTTTTTCTTTGCGGGTGGACATTAAGTCATGCTTGATTGGCCAATCTTATCAACGGTGACATTTCTGCCCCTGATCGGGGTGGTGCTTATCCTGCTGACCAGCGGCAAGGAAGAGTCGGCGGCGCGCAATGCCCGCTGGGTTGCGCTTTGGACAACCCTATTCACCTTTGTTATCTCGCTCATTATCTGGATCAATTTCGATAACAATACGGCGGCCTTCCAGTTCGTGGAAAAGAGCAGCTGGCTCGGAAACAACATCAACTATCATATGGGTGTGGACGGTATTTCGATGCTGTTCATCATCCTGACGACCTTCCTGATGCCGCTATGTATCCTGGCGAGTTGGGAGGCGATAACCGTTCGCGTGCGGGAATATATGATTGCGTTCCTAGTGATGGAATGCCTGATGATCGGCGTTTTCTGTGCGCTTGATATGGTGCTGTTCTACCTCTTCTTCGAGGCCGGGCTGATCCCGATGTTCCTGATCATCGGCATCTGGGGCGGGG